>JBCBEA010000014.1:0-19443 GCA_038529195.1 Cyanobacteria bacterium J06600_6 | reverse complement strand
ATTTTGATTCTGGTAATGATGGAGAAGAAAGACACGAAGTTCTAGTCACGGGCGATACTAGGGATATCTTAGGAATCACCACCAGAGTAGTAAGAGACAGTGAATTTGATGAAGATTTACTTACTGATGAAAAGCTCTCTTACTATGCCCAAGATAGTGATGGTAATGTCTGGTTAATGGGCGAAACCATTACTGAATATGAATACGACGCAGCGGGCAATTTAATTGAAACTGACGATGATGAGTCTTGGTTAGCGGGAGAAGGACAGGCTTTACCTGGCTTGATTATGCCAGCTAATCCTACCAGTGGAGAAGCTTACTATCAACGTTTCGATATTGGAGATGTGGAAACTCAAGCTGAAGTAGTAGAAACAGGAATTACTCTTAATGTTGATGGCGATAGCTTTACCGATGTGATTAAGGTTAAGGAATTTTCGGCTTTAGAACCCGATGAGTATGATTACGTCTATTATGCTCCTGGCGCGGGACTAATTTTAGAAGAAGAGATTGTGTCTGACGAACTAGTCTTTACTTCCGAATTAGACGATCGCTATCAAATTGCCGATGCCTATACAGTAGATTTTGAAACCTCGGCTGGGGGGGATAAGTTGATGGCAGGAACTACAGTTATCAATCAATACGATTCCTTAGCTGGATTGACTGTTTCCACTCCCAGAGATGAATTTGGAGCGATGATTTTCGATAGTAGTAATCCTACTGGTGGGGATTCCGATCTGGGTACAGATGATTTAGGTAACGTCTTAATTATTTCCGAAGATGGAAATGCAGCCAATCCTGATGATTTATCAAGTGGCGGTACAGTTCGTTTTGAATTGTCTGGTTCTGTATTTGTGGATTCTATTTTGGTAGATAGTATCGATTTGCTGGATATCGATCGCTCTGGAGGTTCGATTGTAGCCTTCGATGATGATGGCGAGATCTTGAGAACTGTTGCTATTCCTGAATTTGGTGATAATAGTCTGGGACAAGTAGATATTGATACTGCTGATGTTGCCTACCTAGATGTTAATTTAGCAGGTAGTGGTGCGATCGCCGAAGTCAATTTTAGTTCTCTCAGCGAATTAGAATCTCCAGCTTTAGTTTAAATGAATATTTTCTCAAAGTTGAACGTAATAAGTTGTATATGAAGAGAGAAGTATCAACTTACACACATTTAATTCTGGCTTAGGATCTATCTTAAGTCAGATTTTTTTCTCTATCATTAGATTCATTAGTATTTCTGACACTTTCCCTATTCCCAATCCCCAATCTCTAGTTCTTAATCCCCAATTCCATGTTTCAAAAAACTCGGCTGCAGCTAACTCTGGCTTATTTAGGGGTATTGAGTCTTATTTTGACTCTGTTTACTGTAGCTGTACGCTGGAATTTTACTCGCAGTTTAGATCGACAATTTAATGCCAAGTTATCCAACTTAGCTCAAGCTGCTGCCTTTAACATGGATAAGGAAGAAGGTGAGTTAGAAGCCGATGAGGATGAGATTTTAGTTAACGAACAGCAGTCAATAGAATGGTTCGATCTCAAAGGAGAAATTATTGGCGAACAAGGAGAATTGGAATTAGATGTAGCTCTTAATCTAGAACAGTTGGAGAAAATTCAAGAGCATCCCGATTCAATTCGTAGTTTCATCGAGCCTGTCTACAATCTAGAAACGGAGGAATTAATTGGCTATGTTCGAGTTGGCGAATCTCTAGTAGAACTCAACAATACCCTACGACGTTTGGATTACGGTTTGGGTAGTGGTATTGCGATCGCCCTGCTAGCTAGCGGAATTAGTAGTGTTTGGCTTACTCGTCGAGCTATGCAGCCGATTGAAGCTAGTTTTGCGCGTTTAAAGCAGTTTACTGGCGATGCTTCCCACGAACTCAGAAGTCCTTTAATGGCTATCAAAACAAATGCAGATGTGGCACTCAAATATCCCGAAGGAATGCGAGATCTTGACCGAGAAAAGTTTCAGGCGATCGCTTCTGCATCCAATCAGATGACTAAACTAACAGAAAATCTATTGCTATTAGCTCGTGCAGATAAGGGACTCGAACTGCAATTAGAACCTGTAAATTTGAATGCTTTGCTAACGGATTTGATGCAACTATATAAGCCACAGGCGGAAGCAAAGCAATTAACTTGGCAACTAGAGTTAGAACCAGAATTATCTCTATTGGGCGATCCTCTTTTGTTAACTCAGGTATTTACTAACCTGTTACAAAATGCACTGCAGTACACTGCTGATGGAGATTCAGTAATAGTTAAAGGCAAAAAAACTGACTCGCAGATTCAAATCGAGATTGTCGATACGGGAATTGGCATTGCCCCAGAACATCTCGACAAAATATTTGAGCGATTTTGGCGTGCGGATAAATCTCGTTCCTATCAATCAAAGCGATCGGGCTTGGGTCTAGCAATTGTCAAAGAAATACTCCAACTCCATCATGGAAGAGTATCCATCGACAGTCAGCTTGATAAAGGTAGCAATTTCACCCTTATTTTCTCCAGATAAATTTTGGGATAACAAAAGAGCGATTTTTTGACTGGGCAATCAGGCGGAAATACTTGAGTGAATAGAAAGTACTATTATCAATTCCTCTTAATTTAGTATTTTGAATAATTACCCATTTCTCAGGAAACGTAGAATTATTTCTAAAGTGTAGATAATTCCGTTTATTGACGCATAAATCGATCGCCTTAAACAACCCCAAACTAATCGCTACTTTAAAGCCAATTTCCTACTAACACATAAGTACTCCAATAATGAGGAGCAAAATAACCTTCTTCCCGCAAGAGATATAGCTGTGCCTGTTTGAGAGCTTCGGCTTTGGTCGCCCCCGCTTCTAGCTGCCGATAAAAATAGGTCATTAAGAGAGTTGTCGCGCGATCGTCAGCCCGCCAGTAGCTAGATAGAGCAGTACGTGCGCCAGTTCTGACCGTTAGACCCGCTAAACCCAAGATAGCAAAGCGATCGCCTTTTGCCGTTTCACAGGCGCTTAAAACAAGTAACTCTAAAGGTTTACGTCCAGATTGACTGGCAGTTTGGACTAAGGATTGGAGATCGTTAGCTTTGATACTGTCCTGGTAGGCTACTAGAAAGGTTGAGTCTGGATCGGAACTAAATACGCCGTGAGTCTTCCAGTGAATTACCGAAAAGTCGCCTCTGTTTAGCTCTTGTTGAATATTGGCGGTGGTAAAAGCATCGTTGAGTAAGGGATTATTTGTCTCAACTTCCGCAGCAATTTGAGTTAATTCTTGTTTAACTTGAGCAATAGGCGGAAAGTTTATACCTTCAATCGTTTGGGCTAATTCAACGCCACCCGTCAAAACTTTTAATGGTTTGCCAGAGGGTGAAGGGGAGAACAGTTTTAAGCGGGGGCTAATCGCAAAGTTGTAGTTTTTCTCAATCAGATATTCTTCACCATCGTACAGGGCAGCAAAGGGTATATTCCGCAGCAGGCTATCGGGAAGTAGAACTAAGGTTTCGATCTGAGAATTATTGCTTAAAACTGATTCTAGAGGCTCAATTAACCACTTATATACCTGCTGTCCCTGAGCTAAAGCTTCAGGAGTCTTAGCTGGCTGGCTCAGGTTAGTCTGTAACTGCTCGACAGTAGATTCTACCTGAGAGCGCTCTACTTTGACCTCTCGATATATTAAGGGCTGATTGGCAATTTCGACGATCGTAATCAGGCGATCGTTTAAAACAATTGGATAGATCTGAGCAGCAGCAGGATCGACAGTCGTTTCATCGAGCCTAATTAGTTGGGATAAATCGCAGCCTAAGAAATTTTCTAACTCGGCTAGCTGTAAAGCATTGATCGCCCGTATTGCTTCTCTTAGGTTGGCTTGAGTTAAAGCGCGATCGCCCGTAGAAGTTAAGATCAGATCGGCATACTGACGATAGACAGGCTCTACCCGATCGCGAAATGAAAACTGAGCTTGAGGATCGATAAATACAATATTTTGCCGTACCTGTTCCAAAGAGGCGATCGCCGATTGATAGGCAGCCGTAGCAGCGGTTAGCTGGTTTTGCTGACGCAGGATACGTCCGAGCTGCCATTCTAGACGATAGGCAATTTCGGGAGCAGATCTGCCTTCTAGCAGTAGGAGCGCCTGGTTTGCTAGGGTTTGCGCCTGGGAGTAGTCGCCTTTGAGTTCCGATACTGCTGCTAATTGATTGAGAGCTTGGGCTTCAGCTAGAGGATTTTGAATTGCTTGAGCTTGAGCGATCGCTCTTTTGATAATCTTGACTATTTCCGAGACGTTTTTTGGTTTTACTGCTCCTGCGTCTTGTGACGGGCAGACAATTCCTTGAGGATCGGACATTTGCAGGCAGGTCAAACTGCGGGCATAGCTTAATAGAGCCGAGATTTGCTGGCGATTAGGCTCTAGCTGGGTGGGCAAGCTAAATTTTGTCAGCAGTGCTTCAGCTTCGGCGTTTCTGTTGCCGATAACTAAAAGGCTTAACTGATTTAGCCGAGCGCGTTGGCTTAAAGAATCAGATTCGGCAGCGGTTTCATAGCTGGAGAGCGCCAAATCGAAGTAATTTTGGGCTAAATCTTGTCTGCCAATGCTGCGGGCGCGATCGCTTTGCTGTCGATAGAGATTACCTAACTCTAACCTTGCTAAGTTTGCCGTTTGAGCATTATCTGCCCGTTTGATACTCTGCTGTAATATTTCTTCTGCCTGGGCTAGCTTACCCAATTTTCTCAGACCAACTCCCAGATATCTTAAATTTGCTGCCTGAAGTTCGGGCTGCTGCTCGATAGTGCGCTCGATCTGTTTTAAGAGCTTCACCGCTCTGACATTAGAACCCAAAAACTGTAAAGCCTTAGCCTGATTGATTGAAGCTGTAATTATTCCAGGGCGATCGTTTGCCTGGCGATAGTTTTGTTCGGCAGCCTGCCAACTTTCTAAAGCTAGTGCTGTTTGCCCCGCGTGTAGCTGCCAGTTTCCTTGAGTATTCTGAATTTTAGCGGTTATAGACCAATATTCAGGCTCATTGAGAAGATTATCTTCGGTGGCTAATAAAGCCAAACTTTCGGCGATCGACTCAGAGGATTGTTGCCATTCGCCCAGACTTTGATTAGCAGCAGCAATATTATTCAGAGCTAGTGCTTGACTCAAAATATCTCCCTGTCGAGCAGATAATGAGGCAGATTCTAACCAGACATCTTTAGCAGCAACAAATGCTCCCTGTTGGTATAGCAAAGCCCCTGACTGCAACAGTTGACGCGAATTCGTACGCTCGGCAACTGACAGATCGCTAGCAACAGTTTGAGTCGCAACACTTAATAGACCAAAAAGTAGCCAGCCAGCCAAAATAGAACCAATATAGCTAGTCGATCTGAGTTTTTTAACCATAGAAAAGCGATCGCCGATAAAGATTTAATGAGATCTAGATTGCCGACTATTATATTGCCCAGATTTGATTAATTTGATTCGCAACTGTACAAAGTCTGGCTCAGAGACAGATCGCTAACCAGCTCAACTTTACCCTCCGCATTAACCAGCCAATTTTCCGCTTCAATAATACTTGTATCTTCGAGCCATTCATTTGGTAGCCGAACATCATTAAGTAGCTCATCGGCACCTAAAGTATTGTCGATGTGGGAACTAAGTCCTCCTCGACCAATATTGATAAAGCTACCGCTGTTTCGGTCGTTGCTATTTGCTTCGCATCCCTGAGCCAGTTGGGGCGGATTTGGAGCGTTAGGCAATGAACCTAAATCTTCAGCAGGATTTAAATCTTGAGTTTCGAGACTGACATTACCTGCAATTCCAAATTCAGAGCTAGTTGTAATATCGCTTAGGGGTGTGAGACTAACGCGGGGTTCAATCCCCAAAATATTTAGCGCTTCAATATTGACTCTGCCTCCATCGCCAAACACGGCATTGGCAGTAATGTCGCTATTTTCAGTCGGGATCGCTACTAAAAAACCGTCCCTCGCATCAATGGTAATGTTTCCCCCAGTGGAAGTGCCCTGAGCGTTAGTCGTGATCTGGCTACCGCGACGCAACAGCAGCAAATCTGTTGCTAAATTAATGTTTCCACGATCGCCGGCAAAGGTATCAGCAGCAATACTCGAACCGTCCTGTAGCTCAATGCGATCGGCAACTATGGTAAGGTTTCCCGCTGCTCCTGCTCCTGGCTCGAAGGGTGAATTGCTGCTGCTAGGAAAATTGCTAACGGTAATTGTTGCCTCATCTAAAACTGATAGTCTGGGAGTCTGTATAGTTAGGTTTCCCCCTCCCCCATCACTTTCTAATGCCGTAGCAAATAAGCCACTGCTGCCCGTTTCTCCTGCACCGCTCAAGAGGATGAAATCGGTAGCGACGATATTTAAATCTCCTCCGTCTGCTGTACCGAAGGTAATGTTGGAAATTTGCGCACCGTCGGTTACTGCCAAACTATCTGTGGTAATTTCAATATTTCCCCCTGCACCTTCACTGATGTCAGTATCGGCAGAAATGCTGCTCGGGATATCGTCAACAGAGCTACCAGATATAGTTATTGCTCGACTATTAATCTTGATTGTCCCTGCTTCACCAACGCTATTGGCAATGGCAGAAATCTGTGCGCCTTCGGCGATCAACAGACTGTCAGTTTCGATCGCTAAACTACCGCTATTTCCCGAACTGTCTAGATCTGCCTCCACAAATAAACCGCTGGCAAAAACTCCTGGTGTTTCTCCGACTAGCTCTATTTCTGTAGCCTGAATATTTAGATTGCCACTATTTCCCGAACCGAAGGTAGTCGCGTTGATCTGCGCGCCTTCAGTCAGAGACAAAAAATTGGTTTCGAGGCTAAAATCTCCGCCATTTCCCTCTCCTTCTGTGGTCACAAATAAACCAGAACCACTCATCTCGATATTAGTCGCCTGAATATTTAAATTTCCTGCGTTTCCCAAACCAAAAGTTGTCGTCGAAATTTCTGCTCCCTCTCTGACGGCAAGATTATTGGTTTCAATATTGAGGTTGCCACCATCACCTGTTTCATCAATATCAGCTTGAGAAAATAAACCGCTAAAAAATGCTCCCGTTGCTGATTCTCCTCTTACTTCTATATTTGAGGCGCTAATCTCTAAATTACCCGCATTGCCCAGACCAAAGGTCCCGCTTGTTACCTGCCCGCCATCGGCGATCGCTAAATCATTTGCCTCTATTACTAAGCCTCCGCCATCTCCTGTAGCATTAAGATCGACATCAGTGGAAAGACGAGTAGGAAAAGACTCATCTGCTGTGAAACCAATTAGCTCGATACGTTCGGTGGCGGAAAGCTCTAAAATTCTGCCCTGGCTAGCTCCTAAGGTATTAGCTAAAGCAGCCGAACCATCGGTAATACTAATATTTCTGCCCTGAAGACGGGCTTCTCCACCACCGTTCCCGCTTACATCGACTGAAGCTGCCTGAGCAAAAGTAATATCCTTAAAACTGCCAACCTCGGCATAATCAACTAGCCATCCTAAACTGTCGGCAACAAGCCGGATCGAACTATCGCTATCGACGCTGCCTACTATGGCTCTACCCTCAGCAACGGTAAAATTTCCTCCCGACAGAAAGACATTGCCTCCTAGCAAAGCCAGAGTATTGCCATTATTCACCTCTAAACCGATTGGGCGATCGCGGCGATCAACGGTAAAAGTCTCAGGATCGATGGTTAAATTGTTGCCTGTTCCCTGAAGCGTGATATCTCCAGGATTATTGCCATATTGTAAGCCGACAGGAATACTCACCGTCAGCAAGGGAGTCTCATTGGTATCTGCTGCACTAAATTCACTACCATCAGCAAACTGGATACTTTCTGCCGTAGTGCTAATTAATGAGCCACCAAGATCTAAGGCAGCATTCTCACCAAAAATAATGCCGTTAGGATTAATTAAAAATAAGTCTGCTGTACCGTTAGCTTGCAATAAGCCGTCAATATTAGAAATATTATCGCCAGTTACGCGACTGATAATATTCTCAATTGCGATCGCGTTATTAAAAAAGACAGTTTCTCCTGTGGCGATCGAAAACTCTGCAAAGCTATGGAACAAGTTCCTGCCTGCGGTTGTGCCTCCCGTTATCTCTAGCTCATTAACTATAGAATTATTGGGGAGGGTGCTGTCTGGTACAACTTGAGCCTGACTAAAAGAAACCGAAATTAAATAATAGCTAGTAAAACTGGCAAGAAAAGTTATTAGAGAGCGCATAGGCTAAATGCAGACAGGTAAACTGTGTTTTGTACTTTACTCAAGAAATCTGTATTCTTTGCGTTTCCGAAATTCTCCCAATCTAGGACATGTCATCAATTAGAACATGAGACTATCTTGCCCGTTGTTTTCAATCCCCGTTACATACTCAAAAAATGAGTCGAGAGTATTTAAAGTATCCATGTAGGCATTTTCAAGCTCTAAATTCTCGTCAAATATATCAGACTCAGAATCGTCGTTCTCAATTGCGAGGGATTCTGTCAGACTGGCTGCTGAATCATTTTCTGGCAATTCTACTGTGGTCAGATTTAAGTCATTGGTTAAGTCATCGGGATTAAATGGGCGATCGCTAATTGGTTCGACAATATTAACCACCAAATCGCTAACGACCAAATTGTTATTGCTATTTTCAATTGTCCAAGGCTCTACCAAAACTGGATCGAGGGAATTTGGATCAACTATTGTTTCAGGATTATCAGCGATCGCCAAATCATCTGAATCCCTGGCGCCCGTGTCACCAAAATCGCCTGATGTTATTACAGTTAAGTCAGTCTGATTGTTATTTACATCATTATCTGTATTAATTTCAACGACAAGCGTATTGTCTGCAGCTGGTTCGACTATTTCAGCTTCCGTAGCCACAGGCTGACTATTGGCTACAGTTAAATTATCTGGTTCGAGAATATTGGTGTTGTCAACATCTGCTGTTTCTGTGGCGATCGTCTCGTTCTGACTATCATCTACATTGTCAGTTTCAAAACTATCAGTCTCAAAATCATCGACCTCAACGGACTCGATTGCTTCTGCATCGCTGACGGAATTGAGCGTCGTATATTGCCAAAATCCTCCAATTTGCGCAGCATACCTTCTGCCTCGCGAATATCGCGAGCGTCTTACGTCGTAATCGCTTTCCTTAACTAACTTCTCGACATCTTTTTCGCGATTTTGAATATTCGCTGTGTCAGCACTGGCAACGGCATTAGCATACATTTCAGACCAACTCTGTGTAGCAGTGGTGTTGACGTCCCAACCAATTACGTCTATCGCCGTCAAGTCCAAACTGGAGATATCTCTTCTCTGTCCATTGGGTAAGATTGGATTCATAATTCCTTGAGAACTATACTGCTGCCAGTGACTAGCCTGAAAGCCATCACCACCAAACTCCGTATATTCGCCGTTCGCAAAATTTCCTAAGCTGCTGTTTCCACCATCAATCGAAAAGAAAGGATTTCCCCCGACTGAAAGATCAATATTTACGAGTTCTGGATTTGAATCAGAATAGCGATACAAATCTAGAGGAGTAGCAAATTTAAATTCATTGCTCTTAATTTCCTTTTCTTCTTCCTGAGACTTACTCAGCACATTTAGCCATTCGCTATCATCAATGCCACTCACAAAACCCAATATATGACCAATTTCGTGCATGGCTACGGAAAGCAGATCGATTTTGTTGCTTTCAATCTCGCTATTTCTTAAAGCATCATAATCCCAGCCTACCGCAGGATTATTAGTCAGATCGTTAACTAAAATGTACCCATCTAGGTTCTTCTTGTCTTCGTCGAGTAGACCCAGTGATTTGGCGCTAGCGTTGGTAAGCCGAAACTCTTTTGTTTTATTTAGTTCTTGTCCATTGACTAGAATGCTAAATTCTTTGTCATCTCTTGGTAAATTGGCAAGAGCAAGCTGATCGCTAGAAGAGGTGACATCGTTAGTTAAGGCTCTTTTGACCTTGTCATAGTTCTCTTTTCTTTTTTTACCTGGTAGAGCTGCACCAATTACTTCTGACGGTAACTTATTGGTACTTTCGACGTAAATGTTGACCAACACGTTGTCATTTAAGTAAGAAGACCATACTTCCCCTGCCATTTCAAATGCCAAAATTTGCTCTGCCGAAGTTCCAGGGGCATAGGTGAAGTCAAACTGAGTCCCGCTACTAAAATCGTTCATCTGTATCTTTGTATGTTTTTAGGTAATTTTAAAAATGACTGGACTAAATATTTTTTTCTCGCAGACAGCTATTTAGCAGCATAAATACCGATAGGTAATCTCAGCCACAGCTTTACTGCCCAAGTTCCTAACGGGGTTTTCAACTGCCCGACTCAAATTTTAAGGACGATTTAAACTCGCTGCTCTGAGATCAATTAAAGTATGTTTTAGTAAGTAGTTTAATTCTTAAATATTATCTGAAATAATAATCTTCCAATAGTAATATATTTGCCAGTGTTCGTAAATTAGCAACTGATAAGAATAAATAATGTAGTTGTTTTGCGGACTGTTGGCAAAAACTTGCAGTTAAAGCGATCAAAAAGCAAGGGTATTTAACCTACAGTTTTTGATGACAGCAATATTTAGCAGCCTCGCATAACTTATTTATGTGTGGATCTGATGTCAGAATGTTGAATGCCCCAAGCTAATCTGCACCTATTAGATGACAAAGGTGGTTTGGCGGTTTTGAGTCGAGCCAAGAATCAGCGCTGATGAGGTTGATCGCCAATAATCTTTGAGACCTGCTTTTGCTAGAAAATCATAATTATCAAGCAATAAGCCCCTCAGATTTGACGATAGTATTGCATTCAGCAACATTAAGCTGAGTTTGGATCATCCTCCACTAATTTTGGCTTTGTAGCCCATTTTATGCAAAGTATCTAATAATTTTTGCTTATGATCGCCCTGAATTTCTAAGGTATTATCCTTAACCGTTCCCCCGCTGCCACACTGACTTTTTAACTGTTTAAGCACCTTGCCTAAAGTTTCGGGCGAGTGCTGAAATCCTTTGATGATGGTTACTGTTTTTCCTTTTCTTCCCGATCGCGTTGCCTGGATTCTCAAGTCTTGCTGATTGGGCGGTAAATCAGGAACGCCTTTGGCGATCGCTTGAGAATTATCGACACTACCAAACTCTTGATAGGCGATGCGGTTTTGTTTCGATTTGCGTTTACCAGCCATGTTGCAGAAATAGGTAAGAAGTATAAAACAGGATTATCAGCGGTCAGCCTAAACAATATTATCAATTTCTAGCTTGAAGGTTCACAACGTCGAGATATGATAATTGTGCAGTTCAGACACTCCATAACTAAACATTATGTCCGTAGGCAACGAACCTCCAGAGATTTTAGAACAAAAGCTAGCTTATAAAGGACGTAAGTTTGACTATGAAGTGGTCAAGCTCCGTTTACCCAACGGTGTAGAGGGAGAGTGGGAATGTGTGCGTCATCCAGGGGGAGCTTTAGCCGTCCCCGTTACTGCTGATGGCAAATTTGTCTTAGTGAAGCAATACCGTTTTACAGTTGAGGGTCGGCTGCTAGAATTTCCAGCGGGAACAGTAGAAGTAAATGAGTCCCCATTCGCAACAATTAAGCGCGAAATTGAAGAAGAAACGGGGTATAGAGCCAGTAAGTGGCAGGATATGGGTAAATTTATCCTTGCACCTGGATATTCGGATGAATATATTTATGCTTTTCTGGCTCAAGATTTGGAAAAGTTAGATAATCCTCCCCAACAGGACGAAGACGAAGATATCGAAGTCGTGCTAATGAGCGAGTCGGAATTAGAAACGGCAATTCTTGAGGGAGAACCGATTGATGGTAAAACTATCGCCTGCTTTTATATGGCAAGAGCGTATTTAAATCGCGTTTAGTCTGCAACCTTATATGTTGATAGATTAAGAAACTCAAGGCTTATAGCTTAGAGCCTGGAGCTTAAAGCTTTTTGATAAAGTTCACGCTTGGAAACGTATAGTAGATTTATAGCTATTTAAATATTTGTTCAAACGATGAAACTTAAACTTAAATCCTATTTATTTACTTCGATTCGTCTTTTCTTTACCTCCTTACTTGTCCTGACGATCACTGCTGCCTGGGGAACTGCTCCCGCCTGGAGTGCGGACTACAACAAACAGTCTTTAATTAATTCTGACTTTTCTAATCAGGATTTAAAAGATGCCAGTTTTGACCATACTAATCTGCGAGACAGCGATCTTAGCTTTATTGACGCAACGGGAGTTCGCTTTTTTGGCGCGAATCTAGCTCAATCGAATTTAGAAGGTGCAAACCTCAGCTATGCCAGTCTCGAATCAGTGCGTCTAACTCGCGCTAACTTAACTAACGCCATCTTGACAGGGGCATATTTAACCAATGCTTTAATGAACGAGGCGACTATTACGGGAGCCGATTTTACTGATGCCTTGCTTAGTCCGACAACAGAAAGAAATCTCTGTGAAGTAGCAAGCGGGACAAATCCCATTACAGGAAACGATACAAGAGATACTCTGTATTGTCCTTAGAATTAGTAGACAGGGCGATCGCCCTTCTGAATCAAACCAACGCCGATCGCTCTTTAATCAAAAACTTGGCAAAAATGTCACAATATAAAGAACTAAATTTAGAATCGTGACCTAGAGTCCGACTTTTATAGAACTGCTTGTGAACCTAACCGCTTCTAATTCTGAGTTGAATCCGCAAGAATTATTTCCTTTTGAGCTAGACACCTTCCAAGAACAGGCGATCTCCGCCTTAGCAGCAGGAAAATCCGTAGTCATCTGCGCCCCTACAGGTTCGGGAAAAACCTTAATTGGCGAGTATGCTATCCATCGCGCCCTCAGCCACGGTAAGAGGGTGTTTTATACCACTCCTCTCAAAGCTCTCTCAAATCAAAAATTTCGCGATTTTCAAGAACAGTTTGGTCAGGGCGACTCCAGCAAGATTGGACTGTTGACGGGGGATACGATTATCAACCCCAACGCCAGCGTGGTGATTATGACCACGGAGATCTTTCGCAACATGCTCTATGAAACTCCGATTGGTCAGCTAGGGACATCCCTCTCAGACGTAGAGGCGGTAGTTTTAGATGAGTGTCACTACATCAGTAATCGTTTTCGCGGTACGGTGTGGGAAGAATCGATCATTTACTGCCCTCCACAAATTCAGCTGGTCGCTCTTTCTGCCACGATTGGTAATCCTCAGGAATTAACAGACTGGATTACTCAGGTACGCAACTCTAACCCCAGTAATACCCAGCGCTATGAGTGCGAACTGATCAATTCCGATTTTCGCCCTGTTCCCCTACGCTATTATTTTTGCGATCGCCGTGGCATTCACCGTTTGCTCAATCAGGCTGAAACTGAAATTAGCCCCAAGCTCAAAGCTTCCGCACCCCGTAAAGGACAGAAGCCAAAACGTCTTAAGAATAAGGACTGTCCCAAAATTTATCAGGTGGTGCAGCAGCTACAGAATAAAGATATGCTGCCCGCCATCTATATTATCTTTAGCCGTCGGGGCTGCGACAAAGCGGTAGACATGGTGGATGCTCTGGCTTTGGTGACTCCCGAAGAAGGACAGCAGATTGAAAGCATTTTGCTTTACTACTTCTTAAGCAAGAACACCGATCTGCAGACAGCCCTGCTAGAGCATTTTAGAACGGCAAATCCAGAACTGGCAGAACTGCTGCGAAACTATCTCGCAACTAACGAAGGTGCGGAATACAAGCTGGCTAGATATCTGGGGGAAAATCCGAACCAAAAGTATTTACTCTGGCAGTTTCTGTGCGAAAATTCACAAATTGCTCGCATCGATCAGATCGAACCCTTGATGCGGGGTATTGCTTCTCACCATGCAGGACTTCTGCCCGCCTGGAAAGAATTAGTCGAAAGACTATTTGAAATGGGATTGGTTAAGGTGGTTTTTGCCACCGCTACTCTGGCAGCAGGAATCAATATGCCCGCCCGCACCACGGTCATGTCGGCTCTTTCTAAACGCACCGATGGCGGACACAGTATGCTCAGTCCTTCGGAGTTCTTGCAAATATCGGGTCGAGCAGGTAGAAGGGGGAAAGATGACGTTGGTCATGTCGTCACGATTCAAACTCCCTTTGAAGGCGCAAAAGAGGCAGCATTTCTGGCAACTTCCAGAGCCGAGCCTCTCCGAAGCTGGTTTACTCCCTCCTACGGGATGGTGCTGAACCTGCTGCAAAAATATAGCCTGCCCGAAGTCAAAGAACTGCTAGAGCGGAGCTTTGCCGAATACCTTTCTCAGAAAAGACTTGCTCCCGAGCAAACGGCGATCGCTGAAATTACCACAGAACTAGCCAAGTTAGACATTTCCCTCGCTTCAATTCCCCCAGGTAAACTAGCGGGATATCAGAAACTAAGAGAAAGAGCGAGAGAAGAGCAGAGATTGCTAGAAATTCTGCAGCAGCAGGCAGAAATTACTCGTAAAAATCAAATTAAGCCTTTAGTCCCTCAGATTGATCCTGGTCGAATTATCGGTTTAAAAGGTAAGCATATTCGAATTAGCTCTCCTCTCGCTGCGGTGTTGGTAGATAAAATTCCTGGTTCTGGTCGAGCGCCCAATCTACTTTGCTTAGGGGCAGATAACTACTGGTATATTGCTGCAAATGCCGATGTCAGCGAAATCAATGAAGGAGAATTCCCTGCTGCGGTGATCGCCGATATTACCCTCCCCGCCTTAGATAATGTCAAGTTAGGCAAGTGGCTCAAAGGAGACGAATTTTCGGCGATCGCAACTAAGCAAATCAGTGACTACATAATTCCTCTGATTCCTGCTGAGGAAGTAACCGAACAGCAGCAAAAGGTCGATAAAGTCCAGCGAGAAATAGACAGCCATCCAGTCCAGCAGGTGGATAATCCCAATAAATTGCTGAAAAAGCATCAGAAGCGGATGCAGCTACGGGAGAAACTGAATAAGACTCAGATTAAATACCAAAAACAAAAGTCTAATCAGTCTTATTACTGGTCGGAATTTCTCAATCTAATTAAAGTCCTGCAGGAATTTAAGGCTCTAGAAGAATATAGTCCTAGCTTTCTAGGTCAGGCAGCAGCAACGATTCGTGGTGATAACGAACTATGGTTAGCCCTGGTCTTTATTTCTGGTGAATTGGAGCATCTCGAACCCCATCAGCTTGCTGCCACAGTTTGCGCTCTAATTACCGAAACTCCTCGGGCTGATGTTTGGTGTGATTTTCCCCCTCCACCAGAAGTCTTAGAAGTTCTAGGCGTCAAAAAATCTGCTCCTGGGAAGTCTCAGGACACGACTCATACTATTAGAGAAATTAGAACTCGCTTATTCCAGGTACAGCGTCGTCATGGAGTTGGTCTACCAGTCTGGCGGGAGTATGGACTAGTAGGACTCTGCGAACAGTGGGCATTAGGTATGGAATGGCAGGACCTCTGTGACAGCGTTAGTCTTGCAGAAGGAGATATCGTCAGAATGTTGCGCCGTACTGTTGATGTCTTGTCTCAGATACCGCAAATCCCTGATATTTCGAGCACTCTATCGAATAATGCTAGAGAAGCAAATGCCATGATGAAGCGTTTCCCAATTTAACAATCAGGTTTAATAATCAGGCTGAAATCCTAACGAAGATGATCTAATTCGCGAGCAAAAAATAGATGATTTTGGAGCTGAATTCGATCCAACAGGATTGACTAATACACTGGTAATATGAAATTTAAAAAAGGATGCTACATATAGGTTTGGTGAGGCAGAAGGCAGAGGGCAGAGGATTAGCTCCGTTTCGCTCCGCGTCAGGGCAGAGGGCAAAAGCAATTAATTGTCTTTATGTCTTTACTTATCTGTAGCAAGTAATTATGTGTCTCATATAATATTTGCTCAATCTGAGAATTTATCAATTCAAAATGTTATTCATCTTAATGGTGATGGTGCCGACGATTTAGTTTGTGCACCTTCTTTTACTTTTGATCTTTTACCAAACTCGGAAGTGAGGACTGATATCCCAGATATTCAGATCGTTTATGGTGATGCTGATTTAGGCACTGTTTGACTTCTGCTAAGGCAATATTTTACCGTCATTCCCAAACAATCAATGACCCAGATCAGATAAAACAACTATCTGGGTTAATAAACAAACCGATCTAAATAGATAAATTGTTTTAACTGTTCAAGCTTAGTTCTTTCAGTTTTCTCCCTAGGCTCAACAAATTACCGTCGAAAAAATTGCGATCTAAACGCTTAATCGTGCCTTTCAAATCTCTTTCATAGTAACGGTTAATAATTTGCTCGATACCCTCAACTAAATCATGACGACCAATTGCTTTGAGCGGTTCAACTAGCTCACGATAGCAGTTAACTTCGTAAGAATCGCTGAGATAGCAGGTCTTAACGAGTTTTTCCTTGCTAACGTCTTGCTCTTTAAATGTGGCAATGCGGTCTAATAGTCCGAGAGAAAGAAATGCCGTCATGGTGCGGACGCACTTTTCGCATTCTCCACAGTTGTAGTTGCCTTCTTGATAGCTGGCTTTCTCATTACAAACTCGTAGCTGTTTGAGTGCTACGTCCCACTCGCCAACTAGCTTTGTTTTCTCTAAGCGTGATAGCGCTGCATTTTCGTGTCTTATCTGAAGATTGGTTGTACTGTAGAGGGGATCAAGTAAAGGATGGGAACCCCAAGGCTCTAGATTGGCAAAATCATAGGTAGAGGCGATCGAAGCGACGCTGAATCTGGGGGCAAAAGCCTGGGCGATCGCAGCTAAGAAGGAACCGTGATATTCAAAGCGCCAGAACTTGTAATCAGGATCTAAATCACGAAAATGAGCATAGGCATTCGTATATAGCTGGATTAGTTCAATTCCTGCATCATTTGCCATTGTTGTTACAGCATTAACAACATTCTCAAAATTAGGATCGGCTTCGCTTTCGCCTTCTAACACTCCATAAACTAAGATGCCATCTTGAATACGGCGCGGATGGTTAACTGGAAAGTTTAAATGGTTGTCTCGTACCATCGCTAGAGCATCGATACCCCCTGAAAATAAAGCTCCTGCTCTAGAAGTTTGGTTAGCAAACGGCGTTTCGGTTTCGATAGGTGCTTCAATCGGAATTACCTGACGCTCCCCTCCATGCCAATCAATTAGGCACTTCATGGCGTTGATCAGACCATCTTTAATTTCAGGAGAGATTGGCGCATCAATTTTGATTCTTTTTTCTCCGTAGCGCATTGCTGCTAGCGCCGAACATAGTAGCCAGGAATTAGGATTTATGCAGAGGTCATCCCCATATTCCGTCGTAGTTTCAAAATAAACTTCCTGATCTGGGCGTTCTCGATTTTCCCAAATGAGGGTTGCCGAAACGCGCACCCTTGAGGCGGTTGCGGTCTTGATAAAATTTTCTATAATCACGATTTATAATTCAAAGTAATAGAGCTTATATTGACCATCAGTCAAGAATATAAATTTGATGCTACTACCAAGAAACTATCGTCATACACGATCAACAGTCAATGTATAAAGTGTGAAGTAGAGATGATTTTTTCGTAAAGTTAGTCGAAAACGAAGGCTTTAAAATGGCTGTTGGTTAAATTCACTACCTAAACTCACTCTAAATTCGCTGTAGAATGCTTAGCCCATGAGTATCAGTTCCACAAGTGCTGTAAAGATGGTGCCGTTCAGCTAAATCCATGACGGTTGCTGTTTTGTTTGGAGTCGGTTGCCAAACTTTCGGATTTCCATAGGCGTAGAAAGTTTCAACACCATCAATATTTAATTTGGCAGCAGCAGGAATCAATTCCGTTGCCGAGCGACGGTATCGCTCAGGATGAGCTAAAACGGCTAATCCACCTGCTTGATGAATACTAGCAATTACCTGTCCTGCAAATGCTCTTGCTCCTTGGGGTTTATTGCCCTGAAGATAAGAGGCGATCGCCGAATGCTCTGGATTAAAGCCGTAGCCTAAAATATGTACCTCTACTTCTAACAAGATTGAGGTAATTTCTGTTCCTGTCCAAAGCTGAGGTAAGTCGACACCGTCTAAATCTAGACTAGCAAGATAGGCTTCAGCTGACTGAAAGCCCGCCACAGAATGATGATCTGTAATCGCTAATCCTTTGAGTCCCAAATCGAGCGCCTGGTCGATTAACTCAGAGGGCTTTAGTTTGCCATCAGAAGCAACTGTATGCAGGTGAAAGTTGTATGAACTGGGACAACTAGCCGAATCAATAGTTTCCCAGACACTGCGCAAGCGTCTAGTATCCTGTGCTGCTGATTTGAGAGGATATGTAAAAACCATATTTGTCAAGTTTTAGCAGAGAAATGTTTCTTTTTATTAAGAACACCATAACAAAATAAAATGCCTGATGGGGAGGGCGGTTGGGGTCGGTTAACTATAAACATGGTGCTCTATTGCCTGTGAAATATAAGATTGAGACAATACAAAAAGGTTTAATCGATCCCAAATAAATTATTTAGAATTATTTAATAATTATGGTGATGGTTAACAAAAAGCTAAGGTGCAATAGTTCGGATTTGCCGATTTTTTCAGCAAAAAATGACCCTTAAACTTATTTGCAGCAATTTATGACTACTTTGCTACCTGCTGTACTTCCAGTCGGCTTAATAATTCTGATTGGCTTTGTGGTTGGTCGCACGATTCCTCTCCAGCGATCGACTTTATCTCAATTAGCACTATATGTCCTTTCTCCAGCCCTGGTGGTAGATGGTTTATACCGTACAGAATCATCTTTTGATAGTTCGACCAAGCTTTTATTGGGTTTTGCCTTGACTTCAGCTTCTATTTACCTAATCGTTACGGCTATCAATCGTCTACTGAAGCTGTCAGATCCTCTAAGTCGAGCGATTACTGCAGTAGTTATGTTCCCCAACAATGGCAATATGGGTTTGCCTGTGGCGACTTTTGCCTTGGGTACAGCAGGATTAGATCGGGCAATTATCTATATGTTGGGTTCGAGCTTTCTGATGTTTTGTTTTGGTCCCGCGATGATTCGGGGTAACGGCATTATTGAAGGTTTCAAATTGACTCTTCGGCTACCCTTACTCTGGGCAATTTTGTTCGGTCTAGCTTTACGTTTACTGGCGTTTGAGATTCCTTGGGAGTTAGACAAGGGTATTCAGCAGGTCGGTGCAGCAGCAATCCCGATCGCCTTAATTTTATTGGGAATGCAGCTCTCAGAAACTCGTTTTCAGCCAGGAGTAAAAGAAATAATTTTAGCGATCGCCCGTCTAGGATGCGCACCAATAATTGCCTATGGCATAGGTAGGCTGCTCAACCTAGAAACCCTCAATTTACAAATTCTTGTTTTAGAAAGTGCGATGCCGACTGCGGTTAATTCTTTTGTGATTGTGAGTGAGTTTGGCGGAGACAAAGATTTAGTCGCCAGAGCGATCGTTACTTCTACTGTCTTGAGCTTTATTACCTTACCGATGCTATTATCATTTTTACTAACTTTTTAGCTGGGCAGATGATTCTTATCGACT
>JBCBEA010000013.1:0-19529 GCA_038529195.1 Cyanobacteria bacterium J06600_6 | reverse complement strand
GATGCCAGGTATCGGCGCACCATTCAGCTACGTTGCCATGCAGGTCATACAGACCAAAAGGATTTGCGGAAAAGCGATCGACATCGGTAGTTTTTTGGCGGTTTTCCCCTTCCATACCCGCACCATAAACATCCTCGCCGTTATAATTCGCCAGTTCGGTACTAACGGTAGCGCCACAGTGAAAAGCGGTTCTGGTTTGACCTCGACAAGCATATTCCCACTCCGCCTCTGTCGGTAAACGTACAGCTTTGCCAGTTATTTGCGCTAGTTGCTCGCAGAAGAGGCTACAGTCTAGCCAGGATACCCGCTCCACAGGTTTTTTACTTTTCGTCACATCTGAACAGGCAAAACGAGATGGATTACTGTTCATTACCGCCCACCACTGAGCTTGAGTAATCGGATATTGTCCAATTAAAAAAGGACGAATGGTTACAGAGTGCTGGGGAGACTCTTCTATTTCTCTTTCCAACTCAGATTCTGGAGAACCCATTAAAAATTTGCCCCCAGGAATACCAATTAGGTCGATAGTAATTCCGTTTGTCAGTTTTAAGCTGATGTATTTGGCTTTTCCCGATGAGCGACTAGTAGACAAGCCAATTTTCTTGCCCATAATCATACAGGGATCACTAGAAATTTTAGTATATTGAAATTCAACAGTCTGAAGATCTAGCTTCTGACTTTTTTTTCTCGCTTTAAGTTTAGAAGATTTTGGTTGATGTTTTGGTAATGGTTTACGGGATTGATGCCTAGAAACTGCTGGTGCAGAACGAACTATGGGACTGACTCCGACCGCCAAAGCTTGCTCAACTTCGATCGCCGATTGAAAACGTCGTTTGGTTGCACCTTCAACTAACTTATCGAGAACCCGACTTAATTCATAGTCAATGTCGTTATCCTGTAAATGCGATCGCCAGTTCCATTCGCCTTCCTCTGTATCGAATAGATCAAGAGGTTCAATACTGGTTAGTAGGTGTAGACAGGTAGCTCCCAGACTATAAAGATCGCTGGCAAATTTGGCTTTTCCTGCAGCCTGTTCGGGAGCAATATAGGAAACAGAGCCAATAATTGTGCCTACCCGAGAAGTCTCCTCGGACAAGATCGTTTCTTTCGCAGCGCCAAAATCGACTAAAACTAATTTTCCGTCCTTTTCCCTTCTAATAATATTTTCGGGTTTAATGTCTCGATGAATAACATTGTTTTCATGAACAAATTTTAAAACGTCTAATAAATCTGTTAATAACTCTTCGATCTGCTGTTGATTAAAGACCCCTTCTGCAGCTAGTATCTTGAGCAAATCTTGCCCATCAATATATTCTTGAATTAAATACTTTCGTTCTTCCTGATCGAAAAAGGCTAATAGTGAGGGAATTTGTTCGTGTTGACCCAATTCATCTAATCTAGTCGCTTCTCTTTCAAATAATTCTGTCGCTTTGGCGATCGCTTTTTTACTTTTTACTTCGGGCAAAAACTGTTTAATTACGCAGCGGGGTTTAGACGGTTTAAGCTCGTCGATTGCCAAAAAAGTTCGACCAAAACCACCTTGACCTAAGATACTTACTGCCCGATAACGATTCATTAGCAGCAGTTGGCTATTACATCTTTGGCAGAACTCTGTATTTTCAACATTTACATGCAGACAATCGGGATTCAAACACTGACTAATCATGATTCTCGAACCAAAAATTCGCCTTCAATTATAGGCTGGCGATCGAGATATAAGCCTCGCTCAATTTACGGTATTTCTTCGCTCAGTGCCACGTTATCTAATTATAAATATGTAATATTACTGATAGTTATTTTCTCAATCAACAACTTTTAATTAATAAGCAGAAGGATTTTCCTGTTGATAAGCTAAATAAGTAGCTTCTAAAAGCTGGCTGTTACTATAGCCCTCGGGGATAGCTTCTAAAAGAATAATTTCTAGCACCTGTTCTGCTAGTTTACGACTTAGCTGATGCTGATATTCCAACATAATATTTTTACGTCGCTGGAGAAAATCGCGAATTGTAGCAAAATCATCGGGCAACAAATTATCCATTTCTGCCTCAATTCTCAGTTGAACTGCCAAATTTTCAGCTGCTTCTGAAATAGCGATCTTTGCCAACTGCGATCCCTCTTCTTGAACCACAAGCGTTCCCGCCAGCAGATCACCTAAACGTTTTTCCTGTTGAGAGAAAATAATAAAAAATGCGCCGACAGTAGTGAAAAGGTCTATTGGTCTTAACAAACCGCGCATAATTGCCTGGGGTAATCTAGCTGGCTTACCGTTATCGCGAATAACTCTAATCTTGGTCCACTTTTTGCCCAGAGTTTGACCTTGCCAGATAGTTTCTAAAACTACAAAGTAGCCAACAGAAATACCAAAGGCAGTCATATACTGCAGCGTAAAAATCCATTGCGATAGTTTATTAAATCCTCCATTATCAGAAAAAATTGGTGATAGCTGAAACATCAAAAAAAAGCCCAGTACCCAAACGAGAATAATCGATAACCAGACGATAATATAGTCAATCAACAAAGCAAAAGAACGATTACCGACTCCTGCTAAGGTAAACTCCAGCTCGACACTTTCTGGAGTTTGCAAATTAATTTGATTAAAAAAACGCATATTTATTCAGCAGCCAATCAAAATTAGAGTAATTTATTAAGGCTTCGAGTCTAGCTTGGCTAAGATCGGGAAACTGTGATTTCAAACGCCTTCTGAGGCTGACAAAGCATAAGCCTCATTTTCTATTGTCTGCGGTTGCTCTACCCAATCTAGAAAGATCGATGTTTAATGATGGATGACAAACACTCTTAACCTATTAGACTCATATTATGTCCGCAGGGTCATTCAGACAAGATGGTATCGGCTGGCGCATCAATATAATCAGACAAAGGTTTGGTGAATGGCTCGAATATAGACTATCTCAGCTGGATTTAGATCTAGACCTAAATTCCGAATCTGTTGAGTATAGTTGGCTGTGGCAAATTATCAAATTTTGCCTGTGGTCGATAATTGCTATTTTGCTAGTCTGGATTACTTGGCAAATATGGCTATTGTTACGCCCCTACTGGAAACGCTGGCAAAGAAGCGATCGCTATACTGATTTTACGCCTCAACCTCTGGCAGTACAACTATCGGTAGCCGACTGGCTTGAGCGATCGCAATCAGCCCAAATTGAAGGTAACTATCGCCAGGCAATTGTCTGTCTCTATCAGGCAATGTTAAAGCTGCTGGACGAACGAAATGTAGTTTCTGCCCAAAAGAGTTTAACCGATCAAGAATATCAGCGATCGCTGCTTGAGGCACAAATTTCACCCCTGCAACCCTATCAACTATTATTGTCAATTCATCAAAGACTCTGTTTTAGTAACGCAGAAGCGAACCAGAGCCTGTTTGAAGAGTGTCGTCAAGCGTATCAGCAAATAGAAACATCGTAATCAAGAGTCAGATAAATCCAGCAAAAAATAGATTCAATCATAATTAATAATGCCAAATTTTCGCCAACGCAAATGGTTCTTTATCAGTATTGCGATCGCCATGATTGTTATTCTAACCTTGGTTGCTGCTCCTAATAATAGTGGTGGGAGCAAGAGTGATAGTGGCTCTACCTATAGCCGTACTCCCGCTGGCTACGGTGCTTGGTATCAATATATGGAAAAGCAAGAAATCCCGATCAGACGTTGGCGTAAACCGTTTGCAAAATTAATTCAGAGTGATGTGAATGATGTCACCTACATACAAGTTTTGAGTAAAAACAATTATTTATTGAGTGGAGTCAGTTTAAACTCCTCCACTCAATCAAACTGGGTAAGCAAAGGTAATACCCTGGTGATTGTCGGTAAATACGAACCTGCAACCGCTGCACCATTCAGTAGTTTGATTCCCTATCGCCAATCAACTTTATCCAGCGACAAAATTAAGATCGAAACGACTCGTCGCTATCGCCAATCTCAGTCAAGCCAAACCGAAGAGCAAAAGTCTATAGTTAGCAGCATTCTTAAGGATCGTTATGGCGCAGTTGTCTGGCAAGAGAAGATTGGTAAGGGCAAAATTATTTACTGTGCAACTCCCTATCTGGCAGCTAATGCTTATCAGCAAAATCCCGATAACTATCAGTTTTTAGCCGATTTGGTAGACGATCGCCAAGCTATTTGGGTAGACGAATATATTCACGGCTATAAAGACGAGGAAACGATCGCAAGAGAAAAAGAAAATCAGCCAGAAACCCTCTTCAGCTATCTCGCCAAAACTCCTTGGTTTTTACTCTTCATTCAAACAGTTTTGGTCATCATAATTGCGGCGATTACTACCTTTCGACGTTTTGGTATGCCAATTAAACCAAAAACGGCTATCGCGGATAACAGTATTGCCTATGTAGATGCTTTAGCTGGTGTACTAGAAAAAGCCAGCAGTACTGATTTTGTGGTTGAGGCGATCGCTAAAGACGAACAGCGTCAGCTACAGCAGTCTCTGGGGTTAGGTAAATCTCTAATCGATCAAAAGAGTCTTATTGCGGCTTATAAACTGCAAAAAGGCGAATCCGCAGCAGATTTATCTGAGTTATTCAGAGTAAGTAATGCCAAGCAGAAAATTAGCGATGCGCAGCTAATTACCTGGATTCAAAAATGGCAGGAGATTAACCAGGATGTTCAAAAAAAACTATAGCAACCTTATATCAAGATAATGTATGAAATGAAGTATCTAGGCATTTAAGTGAAGCATAAATATAATTGGCTGGCAGTCGTTGTGGGCAATTCTCGATTACACTGGGCATGGTTTAAAAACCTTGCTTTCGTCGAAACTTGGGATACTCATCACTTGACGATCGCTGTAAAACCCAATTTCGTACCACCTCTACTGCTGCATAAGGAGCTGATTAGGCAGAATTTGAGTAGTCTTCCTGTTTATTTGGCATCAGTAGTGGCTAATCAAACAAAATATTGGCAAAATTATTTCGCTCTCAGCTTAATTACCTTGAAAGATATTAAATTGACTAATGTTTATCCCACAATGGGAGTGGATCGTGCTTTGGCGGTTTGCGGAGCGATCGCTGTTTATCAGCAGGCTTGCTTGGTAATAGATGGGGGGACAGCACTAACTTTTACGGGGGTAGATGCAGGAGGAAAGCTAGTTGGCGGAGCAATCTTACCAGGATTAAGATCCCAATTACTCAGCCTCAGACAAAAAACCTCGGCATTACCAGAAGTCAAGCTCCCAGATAGTTTACCGCCTCGTTGGGCGCTGGATACGGATACGGCGATCGCCAGTGGCGTTTTGCATACGGCGATCTCTGGAATACGAGGCTATATTGATGATTGGCTTCAGCAATTTCCTCACAGCCAGATTGTTTTTACTGGGGGAGACGGTCAAATATTATGGCGATTTCTAGTTCAACAATTTCCTGAGCTTTCCGAACAAACAGCGGTTGATCCGAACTTAGTTTTTGAAGGTGTCAAGCTCATCTATCAGCAGAAGAATAAAGAATAAATACTCATTAAAAAGACTATTTTTTCCTAAAACCGAGATTTTTTTGACAAAGAGCGTTACGATCTTTACTAATATTCATAAAGTTTTGTAACCTAGCGTGACTGCAACTCAACCGTTTAATCTTCATACCACCCCTGGTAGCTGGCATTCCCTCGAACCTGTCTGGTCAGGCAACCAGGAAGTTGTTCAGCAGGGATTGCCTCATCAACAGTTATCGCCAACTTGGCAGATGCTCTTATTGGGCGATGGTTCTCCAACTCATCTACTACAGTTGCTAACGGGAGAAAGAACAGAAGTAGACGTAATTGATATGTCTCTGATTGGTGCAAAGGATGATGGTGCTCCAAAAGAGATAGAGGTCATCACTGAACCAAGATTGCGGAGACAGGTATGGTTGCGTACCGCATCAGGTCAAAGACTGGCTTATGCAGCTTCTTGGTGGAACGGTAGTAACGTTGACGATTATCTGCAAAATCGTTCCCTACCCGTATGGCGTAGCTTATCGGATTTGCATACAGAATTATATCGAGATGTGCGCGGCATCTATTACGGTCACAGCCCAGAATTAGAAGCAGCATTTGGGCAAAAAGCGCCATTTTGGGGTCGTCATTATCTATTTTGGCACGATCGCCAGCCACTAACCCTCATATATGAAGTATTTTCCCCTTATTTACAAAAATATCTTGGCGAAATGCAGAAAAATTAGAGTGATAAATCTAAAGTCTTTCTTAGTTATGATGGAGTTTTAACTTCCCGACTTTATACTGCTTCCAAAGTACAAAACTACAAATTGTGCTTTGCAGATGAACAAGAGGAATATAACATGGGTTTTCTAGGAAAACTATTCGGCAAAAAAGAAGAAGATAAAGCAAAAAGCGCAGGTAAAGTAGCTGTCGCAGCAGCAGCAAAAGATAATGATATTGCACCTGAAAAAGTGGGTCTAGACGGTCAGTTTGACGAAAGCGGTTTGGCAAAACGTGTTGCTCAAGCCTTAGACGAAGCTGGTATTTCCGATAACGTTGGTCTATGGGTAGCTCAAACAGGCAGTACTGTAGTTTTAAAATACAATCCTGATGCTGAAGGCGTTTTGGCTGAAGCGGAACAAGTTGCTCAAGGTGTAGAAGGTGCAACTGCCGTTAACACTGTACCTAACAGCTAGCTATAGCTGGTTACTACAAAAACGAGGACTATGGTGTTACTGGCATCTAGTCCTTTTTTGTAAATATTCCCCTCAACCACTAGGAGTTAGAGCCACCTGCAACTACTTTATTACATTTAAATCGCGCTTTAAGACTCAAGGCAAACATGGCGACGAGAATAGTTAATCCTCCCGTAATCCAGAGGGGAGTGGTGTAGTTTAAGCTAACCAGCAGACCAGAAATTACAGGACCGATCGCATTAGACATGCTGAGATAAGAAGAATTAATTCCCAGGACTTCTCCCTGTTCCTGGCGATCGCTATTCAGGGACAGAACCGTATCAATTAGAGGCATGGGGAAAGAATTTACGGCTCCAAAGAAGACCATAATCAGGATGAATGCGCCATAAGTCGGGAATGCTGGCATCAAAAGAAACGTAATTCCTCGTAGTGCTAAAGATACCCCAATAATATCAATCAGGTTAAAGCGATCGCTCAACGGTTCAAGAGCAAATACCTGAGAAATAAACCCCAGAATGCCAACAAGGGCAAACATCATTGCCAAACCCTTAGCATCTTGTCCTAAAACGTTGAGAAAGAAAGGCTGGAAAGCAAAGGTGAAGATGGTAAAAGTACTACCGCTGAGAAAAGTAAGAATAAACAGTTTACCGAGTTTGGGTCTAGTTGCGGATTTAGCAATTTTGCCAAAAGCAAAGTCATTCCAGCTTAATCTGAAGTCCCCTCTGCGTGGTGTTGTTTCAGGTAAAAAGAACAGAGTTAAGAGGGAGGCAAAAGCAGCGATCGCAGCACTGACAAGAAAGCTCATTCCCAGAGAAGAAACTTCTAGATTTATGCCACCGATATTAACTGGGGGAAAGGTCGGTATTTTCTGAGCAAAGAAGCTTAATACAGGTCCAATTACAAACCCCAAACGAAAAGTTGCGCCAAATATTCCAAAGGCTTTGGGTCGCTGTTCTGGGGTCGTGATATCGCTGATTACCGCACTAGCCACAGAAGTATTGCCCCCCGTCAAACCGTCTAGCATCCGCGCAAAATAAAGCAGCCAGGCTACTCCCGCTACCGCAGCTAAGAGGTTAGCTACCATCGTTCCTGCCAGACTAAATACTAAAATATATTTACGACCCAGGCGATCGGATAACTTACCTAAAATTGGTGTGCCAAAAAACTGCGAGAGAGCAAAAGCTGTGGTGAGCAAACTTGCCTGCAAATCGCTTAAGCCAAACTGTTTAGCGTAGGGATAAATGAGAGGAATAATGATCGTAAAACTAATGGCATTGATTAAAGCGATTAGCGCAATCAACCAAAATAATGGGGGTAAATCAAATTTCTCGCGCCAGTTCGAGCTTTTCATTAAATAGAGACCGATAGACTGACTCTAGAATATAGCCTGAAACTCTCCATAATAAAACCATCTTTGGTTTTAACTTGATCTCTATTGCCAAATACGGCGGTTGAGATTTAGATCTTCGACAATGCCAATCATCAACTGTAAATCTAAAAAATATTCCTTGAGGGGAGTAAAGGACATCATGCTCTTAAACAGTCTTGGTTCAAAGAGTCGATGGCGATAGGGAATTGCTATGTAAAGAAAACCGTCAATAAATGAGAGATACACTTTACGTTCCGCTTTACGATTGAATTCTACTAAGCGACTCATCAAGTTAGTTGAGAGAAGATAGCGAGACTCGATCTGGTTGTCTCCATAGACTTTAAATAGGTGCTCAAATTCTGGATCTTCGAGGTTTATCAGATCTCCGCGCCAGCTATTAATTAGAGGAATGTTATTTTTAACGTCATTAGGCATCACAAAAGTACGGCTGACAAAATTCTTGGCAAATCTAGCTTCAAAAAATAAGCCATGAAACAAAATAGATTTACGCAGATATTCTTCTCGACCAAACTCATCTAAATGCCCTCCTAATCTGTTTTCGGCAAATATTTCCGCAAAGAATATTTCCGTCTCGCCGATCTCGCCGTATACACAGTCTTCCTGTTCTAAATGATCTGGTTCGTGCAGTTCGTTGCGAATGATTTGACTGCGGGTAAGTGCCTCGATAGTTTGGCGCTTGTTTTCAATAAAGAGATGCGCTGCATAGTGTAACCAATCCCTTTCGCCAATAAAATCAACTATATTCTCAATCACATTGCGTTTAAAACCTACTCTGTAGCTATAAATAGCGCCTTTGCAAAACACGATCCAGGCAGAAATTAAAACTATTGCCCACAGTAAATAAAACGGTAGCGGATTAATAATTCTGATCCAGTTAGACATTACCCAGACTAAAAAGCGGGGCAGAATTAAACAGACAATAGCCGAACCAAAGATAGTTCTCAAGGTGTGCTTACGCTTGCTTTCTAATGCCTTAAGTTCTGCCAGCAGATTATCCTGACAAAATTGCTTAAACTCAGCCAGAGTTTTTGGCTTTATTTTCGGCGTAGCTGATTGTTTGGGAGTCGTTGCTTCAGCTTCAACTTCAGTCGGCACAAAAAACTCAGGGGATAAAACTGCTAAAAAATTTTGTCCCCATAGTGCGGTGCTAGCAATCTCACTTGCTGCTACGGACTGACAAAGAGCGATCGCTTTATCTACCTCTTCGTTTTGCTGATAGGCTTTGATTAAACTACGCTGCACGTCAAAGTATAGGCGCTCATCAGCGTCTAGCTGTTCTAATAAGGTTTCAAAAGTAGCGATCGCGGACTCGAATTCTCCCTGATGTAAATTGCGATCGCCCTGAATATATAAACGGTCTATTTCTGAGACTGATAAAGATCGATCCACTGTTTAATGAGGTAAGAGAAAAACTAACAAAATTTGAACCACATGTTCTAATTCAACAATTCACCAACATTGACGTTATTTCTTTCCTCGGCAGGAGTGACAAACAGTTCTTTTTGCTGATAGCGCATATAGCTAGCGACAATATTGCTAGGAAACATTTCTAGAGCGTTGTTATAGTCTGTGACGGCTGTGTTGTAGAAACGTCTGGCTGCGGAAATTTGTTCTTCAGTTTCATTAAGAGAGGCAATTAGCTGACTCACATGGCGATCGGATTTTAGTTCGGGATAGTTTTCAATTAGCGCCACCACGTTACCCATCGAGCGAGAAAGCTGATTTTCGAGAGTCAGTCTTTGATCTTCGCTGATGTTGCCCGACATTACCTGCGATCGCAATCTAGTAATTTCGGCTAAGGTTTGCTGTTCAAACTGCATATGATTTTTGACGACCGAAACCAAATTAGGAATTAGATCCCAGCGTTTTTTTAGTAGGACATCGACGCTGGAAAAAGATTTACCAACCTGATTTTTTTTGTACACTAAGCCGTTATAAACTTTTACGCCGAAGATAAACGTAGCACAGCCGATTAGTAAGAAGACGATTACTACTGAGAATAAAGTGTAAATAAAACTCATTAATCTAAATCAAAATTGCAACTATAAATAAGCCGACTTAATTAAACAAAACTATTTACTGATGTCATGGCGTGTAAGTCTAGTTAAATAAAATTCAGCTCTACTACTTATAATTCCCAAATGATTCCCAAAATCAGTCCTAAAAAACTGCATGTCTAACTCCTGCCTCTAAACAAATGCCTTAAACTTAAAAAACATCCTTACAATCAAGTCTTATGGTTAAGATCCTGCATCTTTCGGATATTCATTTAGGCAGTGGTTTTTCTCACGGCAAAATTAATCCTGAAACGGGCATTAATACTCGCCTAGAAGATTTTGTTAATAGTCTGAAAATTTGTATTGATCGCGCGATCGCCGAACCCGTAGATTTAGTTTTATTTGGTGGTGATGCTTTTCCCGATGCAACCCCCGCACCCTATGTCCACGAAGCTTTTGCCAGTCAGTTTCGGCGTTTAGCAGATGCTCAGATTCCTGCAATTTTGCTAGTTGGGAATCACGATCAGCATTCTCAAGGTAGTGGTGGGGCTAGTCTTTCTATTTATCGTACTCTCGTCGTTCCAGGCTTTATTGTTGGGGATACGATCGCAACTCACCGTATTGAAACTAAAAACGAGACAGTTCAGATTATTACCCTACCCTGGCTAAATCGCTCAACTTTACTAACTCGCCCTGAAACTGAGGGGTTAGCTTTGTCGGAAGTTAACGAGATGCTGATTGCCAAGCTACAGCCTGTTTTAGAAGCAGAAATACGCCGTCTCGATCCAGATTTACCAACTATTTTACTGGCTCACTTAATGGCAGATCGGGCTAGCTTAGGCGCTGAGAAGTTTTTAGCGGTTGGCAAAGGTTTCACGATTCCGATGTCAATCTTAGTACGAGCAGAATTTGACTATGTGGCATTAGGGCATGTCCATAAGCACCAAAACCTCAATCCTAGTAACGATCCTCCCGTTGTGTATCCTGGCAGTATTGAACGCGTAGACTTTGGGGAAGAAAAAGAAGACAAGGGCTATATTCTGTTAGAAATAGAGGCGGGAAAAACAGAATGGGAATTTTGTAAATTACCCGCTCGTCCATTTATTACGATTGAAATAGACATATCCCAAGCAGAAGATCCCTTGCAGGCTGTCTTAGATGCGATCGCCAAACAAGATATTACTGATAAAGTTGTGCGACTGATTTATAAATTGCGATCGGAACAGCTAGATCTAATTAATACAACAGCGATCGATCGCGCTTTATTACCTGCTCATAGCGGGAGTATTCGCCCCGAATTAGTCAGTCAATTAGCCCGTCCCCGTTTACCCGAATTAGGTGTAGGTAATACTTTAAACCCGATTGAAGCCCTAACTGCCTATTTAAACAATCGCGAAGACTCAAAAGATATTAAGAAAGAATTAATCGAGGCTGCGGAAGGCTTACTTAATGAAACAGCAGGCTGATAAATTTTTAGTGGTGCTTTGTTTTAATCTCTAGTCTCTTAAAAGGATTTACTACTTGTCACAAAACTGATGTGGTCAAATTTGATTATCTGACTGCTATTTAGTCTTATCAAAGCAATTCAATAAATTCATCTACTGTCAGTTTGGCATCTCGCAAAATTTTTCTTAATAAACCTTTTCCCAAAGTTTTTCCTTGATGAACTGGAATGGTTACAACACAATTATCTTCCCGCTTGAGCCTGACATGACTTCCTTTTTGTCGAACAACTTTAAAGCCAATCTTTTCCAGAGCTTTGATAACCTCGCTTGCTTTAACTACTGGAAGTTTGGGCATTATATAACAATCCTTTGAATGCCAACAAACTCCAAAGTCGATTCTTCCTGTTCTTCTTCAAGACAAAGTTCAATAACTTCTTTGATATTACAGATTAATTCGTCTAGTGTTTCTCCTTGGCTGTAGCAAGATTTTAATTGAGGTACTTCTCCGACGTAGTATCCGTCTTCATCACGTTCGATAACAACGTAAAATTCTTTTTTTTCAAGCGTCATAAATCAACTCTAAACTATATTGCCAGCTTATTAATTTGCTTATCTATCTAATTGCTGATGCACCGATTAATTAACTCTTCTACGCCACTAACGGGAAATATAGGAATATGTAACTGACTGCTAACATCTTCTACTGTTAGATCGTCGAGAAATTTAGTTTCATCATGTTTCAGCATTAGGGAAGGTAATAATATGCCCTCGCCTAAATCTTGGTCTGCTAAACCTGCTAATAAATCTTGTCCTGTTAGTAATCCCGTGACCGTAATTTCTTGTCCCCAATATTGACTGTTTAAAGCAATTAAATTTATTTCTAAGCCTTCTACCTCATTTAGCTGGGCGACGAGGGGTTGAAAAGCCTGTTCGACGGCATTCCCGACTACCCAAGTAAAACGACGGGGTTGATCGATCGCTTTAGGTAACATCTCTTTTGCCGTATTCTGAAACTGCTTGAGAAATAAACGGATCGAACCGACACCATTACCAATTTGGGGATAGTCTTCGTAGTGAGATTCTGGGGGAACATCCTGGCGTGCAATTAAGAACCATTCATCGGCTAACCAGGCAAAGGTACTGCCAAACTGCTGTTTAAACTTATTCTGTAGCTCTTGTACTTGGGCAATCACCTCGATCGCCTTTTGTTGACTGACAGGACTTAATTCTTCTAAATCGGGGCGAAAGCGAGTTAAACCAACGGGTACAACCGCAGCGGAGGCTACCGCAGGTATTTCTCCCTGATGGAAAGAAGCTAGATCTAGTAGAGTTTGCTCTAAATGCTCGCCGTCATTAATGCCAGGACATACAACTACCTGGGCGTGAATTTGTAGTCGTCGCTCTTGAAACCATTTAAATTGAGACATAATTAGTCCCGCGCGGTCGTTTTTCAACAGGCGAGTTCGCACTTCTGGTTCGGTTGCATGTACCGAAACAAACAAAGGAGATAGGCGCATCTGTTCGATTCGTCGCCATTCTTTTTCAGGCAGATTCGTCAGGGTTAGATAGCTACCGTATAAAAAGCTCAGGCGATAGTCATCATCTTTAAAATAGAGACTTTTGCGTTTACCAGGTGGCTGCTGATCGATAAAGCAAAAAGGACAGCGATTGGTACATTGAATTAGCCCATCAAATAAAGCCGTTTCAAACTCCAAACCTAGATCGTCGTCATAATCTTTCTCGATTTCAATTTCGTGAATCTCACCCGCTGTATCCACTACCTCTAACTCTAAATACTCATCGCTACACAAAAAACGATAGTCAATCAAATCCCGTGGCTGAGTTTGATTGATCGACACGATCGCATCACCAGCTTCAAAGCCAATCTCCTCGGCGATCGAATCTGGCAGTACACGGCTAATTTTGGCAGGTTGAACGGTAGCTGAACTCATTGGTGGAGTGAAATATTAGATAAAAAAGAGGCGTGTCAGTCTGTAAAAAACAACTACCTACAATTTACAATAAATTTCTTAGCTCTTGTCTAACAAGTCTCGAACGTAAAAAGCGATCGCTTTTTATCGTCTAAAATTTAAATATTGTTTTTGATAAAATATTCCCTATAAAGAGAAAGTTTTTTGTAGGAAATCATGGAAATAGTATTTACTCCTAATGAAGCTGCTGCATTGGCAAAGTTACCACCCAAAAGAGTATACAAAGAGTTGGAGTATCAAGTAATTACATCTGTTTCAGATGTACCCCGTATTTCTTTTCCAGCATTAATTTATTTGTGCTTGTTGCGAGAAATCAATTTTGAATTTTCAGTTCAATTTAGAACTAAGTTATATCAACGCCTAGTACAAGCATGGGAAGAAAAAGCTAGTGTTTTGGAAGTGGCTAGGTTTTTATTTTTTCAATTAGACGAACTTAGTCAAGAATTATCAACTTTAATTCAACAGTTTTATCTTTGGAAAAGTAAATTGATAACGGACAAAAATCTTCTTGGGGGAGAAACGGTTTTTCCTCAATCCCGACTATCTGTAAGAAGAGTGGGTAGCCTTTTAAATAGGGGTGAAAAGCCAGAAAATATTTTAGATGATTATTCTTTTTTATCAGTAGAAGATCTCAAATTTGCTCAATTATTTATTAATGCCTATCCCCAATTAGGAAGACCAAAGAAAAATGAAATTTCTAATTGATGAGGATATTTCTCCGACGTGTGCTGGCTATTTGTGTGAAAAGTTTTTAATTGATGCTGTAGCGGTTAGAGATAGAGGTTTATTGGGGAAAGATGACTGTTATATTTTGAATTATGCTTTTAGTGAAGATCGAATTCTGGTGACAGCAAATATTCTTGATTTTGAAAAATTTGCAAACTTACTGGAAGTCCATTGTAGTATTGTCTTTTTTCTTGAGGGAGACTTGCTTCGAGACGAACAAATTAAAGTTATTGCGGAAATGGCTACCCTTATTAAAGAAGAGTTAGATTCAGGAAGAGATATGGTCAATCGTGTTTTGTATATTTCTTACTTTGGAGAGAGATATTTTAAAAATATTCCTGAATGATTTTAGCCATAAGTTAATTGAAAATGCGATCGCGCTAGAGTTATGATTTCTAACCAAAAAGCGATCGCCCTACTCCGAAAAGAAAGGCGATCGCTTGTCAGATTATTCAGCTTTCAAATTGTTCTAGTTACACGAGTTCGATATCGCGGTTAACATCAAAGTTCTGTAAGTCTCCGAAGTTTTCTAGGGTTGCGAACTGCTCTCCACCAAAGGATAAAGCACCATTTGTTTGGTCGAAGGAGAATTCACTGATATCGCTTGCGCCGAAGCCTTGTTGATTAATTTGAATGATGTCTTCTGAAACCGTAAAGTCAGCGATCGCATCAATAATGTTAACTTCCTCGTCAGTTTTAGGGTCAATAATAGTTTCGGGAGTGTTGAAGACAAAAGTATCAGTTCCAGAACCACCTGTAAGACTATCTTTGCCAAGACCACCGCTAAGTAAGTCATCTCCTTGACCTCCTATTAGGGTATCATTGCCACTTCCACCTTCAAGAGTATTGTTTAAATCATCACCCTCGATCAGAAGATTAGGCGCAAAAAGCTCAATATCCTCGTTAACATCAAAGTTCTGTAAATTCTGATTCGGTACATCAGAGTTATTTTCGAGGGTTGCAAACTGCTCTCCACCGAAAGATAAAGCACCAGTTGTTGAGTCAAAGGAGAATTCACTAATATCGGTACCAAACGTGTCTTGGTTAATTTGGATTTTATCTACTAACACTGTGAAGTCTGTAATAACATCAATTCCAGTGTCGGGAGTGTTGAAGACAAAAGTGTCGTTTCCAGAACCACCTTCTAGGGTATCAGTTCCATCACCGACGAGAACACCCGTTACATTTAAAAACTCATCGTAAGTGAAACCACCGCCATCAAGGGTATCGTTACCACTACCACCCTTAAGTAGGTCATTACCTTTACCACCTTGTAAGACATCAAATCCATCATCTTCGTAGGTGATGTTATCAAAGGTAGGTGCAGAACCATTAAAACCACCGTAGAGTAAATCATCTCGATTATGACCTTGAAGGAAATCATCACCAAAATGACCTTGAAATTCAAAGGTTCCAGATGCAGAATTTAGTGGTTCGCCATTTAGATCTCCTCCAACAATATGGTCTCCTGCAAGAGAACCCACTTTATCTTCTTGTTTGCCCCGAAGTGCTAGAACCTCAATTGGTGTTTGATTAAAAGTACCAATAATGGTGCCAGCACCTTCCCCACTGACTAAGAGATTGGTAACCTGGTCGAGAAACTGTGTATTGTTTAGACCGTTTGAAACGTCATAGTTATTCTCGATAAAGACAAGATTAGAGAGTTCGATCTTATTCCCTGTATCGATCTCTGCTTGAATATTGACACCTAGTTTACCCGTTACTGAAGATGTACCCGCTATGATGGAATAACCAACATTAATACCAGGAATATCTGACACTGAAGGTAAAAAGATGTTATCTACACCAATTTGAAAATCATTGATTTCGACTTTATCTCGGTTAGTATTAGTAGCGGTTATCCAAGCATCTGTATTGTATTCAGTATTATTAATTGCAGCAGTGGTAGCGTCTAGTTGTGCATTAACTTGGTCTAAATCGAAAGCATAATTAGTTAGAGTTTGTGCTATTGCGATCGCAGTTGTCGCCCCTGCCGTTATAGCATCTCCAATAACGGGAACAACACTAGCAGAAGCAGCAATACCAGCAGCAACTTCAAAACCGAGGTTGGCTGCTAATCTAGCATCTTCAATATCTTGATCTTGGAGAGTAATGTTATTGATAAACTCTCCTAGTTTGGTTGTATCGAAATCTAAGCCTAAAACAGTTTCACCTTCAATATCGATAACAAAGTTAGTTGCTGCTGCCTTACCGCCAACAATGGAAGTAGAATTAGTGTCATCTTTACTCACACCAGCAACACCTACAACTGTGTTTCTAGTATTGTCAGCACCCAAGCGCGTATTGCCACCGAATTCTAACTGAGAAATATTGGTAAGGGTATCAGTTCCTTCATCTCCGTCGTTTAGATCGATGTCTGTTACGGTAATACTTCCATCATCATTGATAGTAATATCAAAATCATCGATGTCTCCCTGGTAAGCAGCAGAATCATCACCACCTCTGCCATCAATAATGTCATCACCCGCACCTCCTTCGAGACGATTAGCATTGCCATTTCCTCTCAAGGTATCGGCAAAATTGCTACCAGTGATATTTTCAATATTTCTCAGGGTTTTATTGTCAGAATCGTTGTTTTGACCCTCAGCAGATCCTGAATTTGCATTATCGAGTTCAACGGTAAATCCTTGTGTTGCACTAGCAAAACTTGCCGTATCATTACCAGCACTCCCGTCTAGGGTATCATTACCCGCACCCCCGTCTAGGGTATCATTACCATCTCCTCCATTGAGGATGTCATTACCATCTCCTCCATTGAGGATGTCATTATCAGCTCCTCCTTCTAGGGTATCGTCGTTATCACCGCCAGTGAGGGTATCATTACCAGCGAAACCTTGGATGAAATAACTGTTGTTATTATCTGGCGCAATTAAATCATCGCCATCGATATTTTCAGTACCGCGAATGGAAGTAGAAAGAGAAGTGAAAACTTTGTTTCTTCCAAAACCTACAATATCTGCTTTGCCATCACCATCAATATCGGCAACCTGACGGGGAAATTCATCGAAACTTGTAAAATTTCCATTATTAACGGTAAAGCCATTCTCTAATACTCTTTGAGGGTCTTCAAAAGTGCCATCTCTCTTGGAAAAACTAACGAAAACTGAGTCTTTTCCAAAACCGATAATATCTGCGAAGTCATCCCCATCAACATCGGCAACCTGACGGGGGAATCTATCGAAACTAGTAAAGCCTCCATTATTAACGGTAAAGTTATTATCTAATCCGACTTGGGGGTCTGCAAAAGTGCCGTCACCCTTAGACAGAGCAGTGAAAACTTTGTTTCTTCCAAAACCGATAATATCCGCTTTTTCATCATTATTAATATCGACAAGCAGACGAGGGAATTCATCGAAACTAGTCCAACCCCCCTTATTAACGGTAAAGTCATTCTCTAATCCTATTTGGGCGTCTGCAAAAGTGCCATCTCCTTTAGACAGAGCAGTAACAACTGCGTTATCTGCAAAACCGATAATATCAGCATTCCCATCCCCATTAATATCGGCAACCTGACGGGGGAATTCATCGAAACTGCTAAAACGTCCAATACCCAATAGAAATCGTTTTCCTCTATTGCGTCCACCATCAGTGTTTGTGGTAAAAATGCTTCTCGATCTTCGATGGTCTTCAAAAGTGCCATCCCCCTTAGATAGAGCAGTGAAAACTCTGCTTTCTCCAAAACCGATAATATCTGCTAAGCCATCCCCATTAATATCGGCAACCTGACGTGGGAATCTATCGAAACTATCAAAACCATCATCAACGGTAAAATCGTTATTTGAGTTGACTATGATGCTTCCAAAAGTACCATCTCCGTTAGACAAAGAAGTGAAAACTTTGTTTCTTCCAAAAGCTACAATATCCGCTTTGCCATCATCATTAATATCGGCAAGATGACGGGGGAATTCATCGAAACTTGTAAAACCTCCGCTCTCAACAGTAAAACCACTATCTCTTCCGACTTTTACTTCGGAAAAAAGGTCACTTCCTGTATCTGTCTGTTGCTCGATCGCAATTTCTTGACCATCAAGGGTAACAACAGCGTTATCGTTTTCTAGCTGTAGCTGTTGTAATTCCCCTTCAGCAAAAGATTCGCCTTGGACTAAACCAGAGAAAATCGCCCCTTCATCCCCTGCGGAGTCTACAGAGTTAATACTCGCATCAACGAAATGTCCGTATTCTTCTAGAACTAAATTGCTAACTGCTTTAACATCATTTGCATTAGCTAGTAGATATTCTTCCGAGATGTAAATTTTGTTAGTGTCTGCTGAGTATGCACCGTTAGCCCCGTTTATTTCTGCTGCGGAGCGAATTTCAAATTCGGGGAAAGAAGTAAATTCTCCTGTCTGCCATTGTTTAACGAGTTCTTGGGCTGCATCGTTGTCGTATCCCGAACCGAAAGCTGTGGTTAAATCTGCTGCAAGATCCTCGCTTAAGGAGTATTGAGTAAGTAACTCTTGAGAAGAAGCGATCGCACTGTTTAAGATTGTGGAAGTTGTTTGAGTAGTCATAAGTTTAATCTTGTTAGATATTTTTGCTAGATATTTCTGTTAGATATTTCTGTAGTTGAAACTCGCGTTCTACAAATTGGTATTTCTCAGACTGAGAAGGGTATGCAAAATTCAAGTTGAAAAATAAATTCTCAATTAAGCGATTTCTGGTTATTCAGCTAATGCTTGAATATTCGATTGATTTGCTGATTCTTTAAAAGTTGGATAAGCACTTTGAGAAAATAGTTGTATAGTTAGGCTCAATGCCAGTGCTGTGGTTAAGAAACTGATTTTGTGGACACTCTTTTCCAATTGAATATTTTTCATTGTCTTGTCCTCCTCAGAAAACCTATGTGTTTGTGTGTTCTGTAAATTTGTATTTCTCAGACTGAAGAAGGTATGCAAAATTTTGGGAACAAGAATAAATCTCGACTCTTTTCCTGCTATGAAGAGTATCAACGGAAAAAGCGATCGCCTTAATCAACGCCAAAAGGCATTCATATCATGAACAAAATACAAGAACTTATCTGGAACTGCGATCGAGATTCCCCCTGGTATACGATCGCCTCTGCAACCAGGATAGAAGCAAAATATATTCGGCAATCATCTGGGACAAATTGCTTTGCGGTAGTGGATTTGGAGATCATGCCAGTCGAGCCAAGCGATCGCGTTTTATTTGAGAATAAAATATCAGCAATCGATTTAGGCTCCAAGACAATCGATCTTCGAGCAGAAAACATAGATGAAGATTCCACTCTAATGATTAACAATATTGATCGAAGTATTTGTCGGGGTATCGAAAAAGCCTGTCTAGATTTAACTCAAAAGCAGCAGTTA
>JBCBEA010000012.1:0-20191 GCA_038529195.1 Cyanobacteria bacterium J06600_6 | reverse complement strand
GGGGGCAAGGGGGGCAGAACTAAGAACTAAAAGTCCCCCACCCCCTTCAACTTCCCCCTACAAGGGGAAACAGTATAGTCTCCCCTTTCAGGAGAGATTTAGAGAGGTGGAATTTAGGGGGCTTTCAGGTAACGTTTTATACTTTTAAAACATACTCGTAAGAGATCTAATAGAGTGAAGATTACAAAAAGATTGAAAGTATAATAACCAAATTTATTGTTTCGATGTTTCAGAATTAAACTATTGAAACATATGCAAGATTTGCTATTGCCATAAACGATAAACTTTTAAATACAGACATAAACACTTAAATGAGAGGCAGTAATGTCTTCCATTTAGATAAAGTTTTAAGAAAAGCTTGAGAAATAATGGTGAATGATTATCAAGTAGGAGGAAGTCTTAGCGTCAACGCCTCGACCTACGTAACTCGACAAGCTGACTCAGAACTATATGAAGCAATGCTGCAGAGAGAATTCTGTTATGTATTCAATTGCCGTCAAATGGGAAAATCGAGTTTGAGAGTACAAGTCAAAAATCGTCTTGAGCAACAAGGAGCTGCCTGTGTTTCCCTCGACATGACCAATATTGGTAGTCAGACTATTACGCCATTGCAGTGGTATAAAAGTATTGCTTCAGAACTGTGGCGTGGCTTCAATCTACTAGGAAAAGTTAAGTTCAAAGCCTGGTGGGAATCAGAGTCAGGAGTATCTCCCGTCAAGCAGCTAGATCGATTTATTACTGATGTAATTTTGCCAGAAATAGAAGCAGAGCAAATCTATATTTTTATCGATGAAATTGATAGCGTATTGAGTCTAGATTTCTCCACAGACGACTTTTTTGCTCTGATTCGCTACTTTTACAATCAAAGAGCAGAGATAGCTGCTTTTAACCGTCTAACCTTTGTCCTGTTTGGCGTAGCAACACCCAGCGATCTAATTAGAGATCGCACCCGCACTCCATTTAATGTTGGCACCGCAATCGAATTGACTGGTTTTAGTCCAAAAGAGGCAAAACCTCTGATGATTGGTTTAAAAGATAGCTTCAACAATTCTCAGATAATTTTACAATCAATACTGGACTGGACGGGAGGACAGCCTTTTCTAACCCAAAAACTATGCAAGCTAGTAGTTGAATTTTCCCATCAAGAAAATTGTTCTGTGATAGCAGGAGGAGAAGAAGAAAAATGGGTTGAGCAGCTTATATCCGCAAGGATTATCGAAGATTGGGAATCCCAGGATAAGCCAGAACACTTAAAAACAATCAGAGATCGTCTATTGCGAGACGAACAAAAAGCGAGTCGTTTACTCCGATTCGTAGAACAGATACACAAAAATGGGTACATACATGGCGATCAGAGTATCGAACAAAGATACCTATTACTTTCTAACTTAGTAGCAAAACAAGGTAATCAAATAGTTTTTCGTAATCCCATCTATCAGCAAATATTTAACCTAAACTGGGTCGCACAACAGCTAGAAAAGCTACGTCCCTATGGGAGAGAAGTAGACAAATGGATCGCTTCCGACAGAAAAGATTTTTCTCGTTTACTAAGAGGATTGAGCCTACAGCAAGCTCAAGCATGGGCAAATAATCATGATATTTCCCTAATTGATTACCAGTTTATCAACGCATCTCAAGCCCAAGAACAGGAAAAAATAAGGCAAGACTTAGAGTTAAAGAGGCTTCAGGAGTTAGAGGTAAGATTAACTAAAGAAAGTCAGCTAGCAAAACTACAGCGTTTTTTCCTAGGAGTAATCGGTATTGCTCTATTTGCGACTCTGGGTTTAAGCAGTGCTGTCTACTGGAACTACCGCCAATCAAGAATTCAGGAAATTAAGGCTCAGATCGCTTCCGCCAAAAGCCTATTTAAAAGCGATCGCAATTTTGACTCAGTCATCAAGGCAATCAAAGCAAGAAAGGGAATAGAGGCAGTTCCCCGAATCGATCCAGATCTAAAGCTCAAAACCAATCTGGCTTTGCAGCAAGCAGTATATAACCTAGCGGAACAAAACACTTTTTCTGGGCATCAAGATATCATTCTGGGAGTCAGCTACAGTCCCGATGGTCAGCTAGTCGCTTCTGGAAGTGGTGATACGACGGTTAAGATTTGGCAACGAAATGGAAAGCTGCTCAAAACGATTAGAGGACATGAAGATAGCGTTCAAGATGTAGTTTTTAGCCCTGATGGTCAAACAATTGCTTCGGGTTCGGAAGATCGAACCGTAAGATTTTGGAATCAAGACGGCAAATTAATCAAAACCCTTGATGCCCATGAGGGTACGGTGAATCGGCTAGCCTATACAAGAGACGGCAAAATATTTGGCAGCGTTTCAGAAGACAAAACTGCAAGGCTGTGGAATCAAGCAGGACAACCTTTACAGGTGCTAGAAGGTCATCAAAGTGGAGTTACGGCGATCGCCTTTAGTCAAGATGGACAATATGTTGCTACGGGCGATCGAAATGGCAAGCTAAAGCTTTGGAACACAACAGGAGAATTGATTCGCACCATCAACGCTTATGAATCTCCTCTTAGAGGTATAGATTTTGCCCCTGACGGTAAGACAATCGTTACGGGAGGAGACGAAAATGAGGTCAAAATCTGGCAAACAAATGGCTTATTGCTTAATACACTAGCGGGGTACGATGCTCCCGTTACCGCAGTAAAATTTGCGCCAGATGGCAGAACTATTGGTACAAGTAGCTGGGATGGCTCAATTAAACTATGGTCATTAGATGGCACATTACGTTCTAATTTCCTCGGACATCAAGGTAGAGTCTGGGATTTGTCCTGGTCGACAGACAGTTCAACTATTGCTAGTGCCGGCTGGGATAACGTCGTTAAACTCTGGAAAGTGGAGCGACCCTTTGTCAAAACTCTATATGGGCACACTAGTGCAGTAATCAATGCAGTTTTTCAGCCCCAAAATCAGTATATTGCTTCCGCTTCTGTGGATGGCACTGTCAAAGTCTGGAATTCTCAAGGAGACCTAGTCACAAATTTTCAGAAGCACAAAAATGAAGCCTATGACGTTGCTTTTAGTAATAATGGGGAAATCATTGCTTCTACTAGTTTCGACCGTACTATCAAGCTCTGGCGTATCAATGGTGAAGTTTTAGATTCATTTGGCAATACCGACACCGTTGCAGACGTTCGTTTTGCACCAGATGCTCTCTCTCAAAACGGTAATCAAGTTCTGATTTCGGGGGGATTTGATACAAAAGTACGATTTTGGGAACTCTCAGCCTCAGCAAATGGGGTTAAAGCGATCGCCTCAGATGTCATTTCAGCACACGAAGCCAGAATTACGGATATTGATGTTAGCCAGAACGGTCAGTTTGTTGCCTCCGTAAGCCACGATCGCTATCTCAGGCTATGGAAACCGAATGGGGAATTAATACGCTCTATTTTTGCCGATAAAACTGGGTTGAGGACAGTATCTATTAGTCCCGACGGTAGCAGAATTGCCACAGGCGGAAAAGAACAAAACGTCAAGCTCTGGAATCTAGAGGGAAAATTGCTAAAAACTCTAGAAGGGCATACGGCAATTGTGTTAGACGTAGAGTTTAGTCCCGATGGCAGCAAAATTGCGACTGCTAGTGCGGATAATATAGTTAGAATCTGGAATAAGCAGGGAGATCTATTAACAACTCTTCCAGGACACAAAGGTAGAGTCTGGGACGTAGAATTCAGTCCCGATAGTACAAAAGTCATGACTGCTTCTGAAGACAATCAGATTAAACTCTGGAATCTAACCCAGATTCTTAAGTTAGATACTCTAGAACATGCCTGCAGCTGGATTGAAAATTATCTTGCCACAAATAGCGATCACGAAGAGCCAAACCCCTGTGATTAGAGTTTTAGTATCTGGATATTGGACATTATTCGTGACAAGTTAAGGCTGTGTCCCACAGGGATAAGCTTCGCAAATGTTGTTTGTCAAATCGTCTTAGGCTCTAGGCTCTAAGCTTTAGGCTTTAGGCTCTAAGCTTTTATGAAATTCTTGAACAACTTCATTGAAGAATTTGCGATCGCCAACGATTGCTTGATACCTTGTACCTTTATCCAACTAAAAGCGATCGCCTACAGTATTATACTTTGTCTCATTAGTTAAATTTTGACACATAAAATAGGTAGAAAATAACTTGTATTTCTACAGTGCAGAAATGATACTTGCTTATCACAAGAAAAAGCCCAAGACTCTGGCTGCATATGGAATCCAGACTATTATCAAAAAACGCAAAAAAAAATAGCTTTGGTGATTTTATGGAGCTAAAGCGATCGCCGTAAATTAGAAAGTCAAATCCACAAAAGGTATCAGAAGTTTAATTTTGACACAGCAATCAATAAATCAAAGAAGATTATGACTTTAAGCTCCTCACAATTAAGTAAATTAATCAAAAAGCTGATAGCTACAAGCAGATTATTACATGCAGTGCTACGTCCCAGAAGTGGGAAACTAAGCGCCTTTGTCTGTTTTACGTTGTTCCCCTGTAGGATACTTCGAATCAGCAACGCGCATTTTGCTAATCGCTCCAAACAACATGCTCGACTGAAGTAGGTAAATCACGAAGCGATCTTTGTAAGAAGATGGGAAGCAAAGGTAGCTGCGCCAGGATATCTGAGTCTACAGGAAACCAGTTAAATTGCAGATTGAGATCGATTTCTACACCACGGAATGAAGTATCTTTATCTAAATAAGGTGATCGCTCTGTAAATTCCATCAGGTAATAAAAACAAATCTCGTGATAGTTCTTTTGGTTGTAGACAAAAAAATTCTCAACTAGCCAGAGTAGACGTATAACTTCTACATCTGCGTCTAGCTCTTCTTTCATTTCCCGGATTAAGGAATCAGCAGAGTTTTCTCCCATTTCTACTCTTCCACCAGGAAAACTCCAAAAGTCATCTCTTTTTGTTGTGTGCAGCAAAACGCGATCGCAATCTATGGCAATACCCGCTACACGGAAATTAAAGCATTCAGTGCCGCGATCAAAGCTAATCATTGCGTGCCTATCACTCATCCTGCTTAAACATCTCGTAGTAGGCAATGTTATTCTTAATCGCGTAGTCAGTCTTAGAAGAATAAAACTCCCCATTGCGATCGTGAAATGCCCAGTTAGTTGGAAACTGTAGAATTGCACCCATTGTCAGAGGAACACCCGATTCCTTGAGAACTTTAATTCGTCGATGAAGAGTGCTGCGAGATAAGCCTGTTTCTTCGATTAAATCTTTATAGCTGTACTTTTTTCCTTCAATCAGCATTTCTGTTTTCGCTATTTAAAATGTGTCACAAGTTTGATTTTGACACAAAGGTTGTCGATCGGCACTTAAAATAGCCAATTTCGTCCTAGATCGCGAAAATGACCATCATTACCTAAATTTTGATAGACGTGGCTTCTCGGGCTAAAAATACGCTGCTGAAAAGTAATCTTCAACAAAGTGCTGGAGAACAGTTTTGATGAGCAAAAGCCAATGCCAATAATTATTTAGTCTGTAGATCGTAAAAATCAGCGATCGCTTTTTTGTTTATATTCAAGGACAAATGTGTCATTAGTTTATTTATGACACATTATTCTGGCTTTCTAACAGCATATTTATTAAAAATAGTAGTCAAACAAATAAGCTCAAAGCCTTGATTTGAGTAGCTTTACAAGGACATTGTCCAAGTTCCAGAAGTTTGAAGCGATCGTAATCTAAACAGCTATATATTGATGGCAGAAGTTTTTTACTCTCTAATCAGAAATATGGCGTTACCCAGAATAAAAGTTGCCAAAGACAAAGCCGAATTAGTTCAGAAGTTATTAGAACAGAAGAGTTCTACAGGCATGTTTTCCACCTATGCAGACGTAGTAGCATTCGCTGCTAGCTTAGGAATAAAGCGCGACAGGCGATCGCCGTTTACAGAAGTTTCGCAAAACGAACCTGCTCCAATCAGTCTAGAAGTATTTATCTCTCGTGGTTATGAACGATTGATCCAATTAATTGCTGTGGTGACGACAGAAGATATCAAAGTACTGTCAATGGATGACGCAGCCGAGACAGAAAGAGTCAAAATTTTTGAGGAATACGCTAACGGCGGCTTGGCATATTTACAGCAAGAATTACGTGGTGCGGTAGATTACACTGATAGATTAATTCTGATTTTAAATGCCGAGCGGTTTAGTAAAGAAACGAGTGACGAAGAATTCGACCTCAGTAGATTCCTATAATGTGTCAAAAGTTAAGAAAAAACACATTTTTTAGTATCGCAATATACAAATCAGAGAGAATTTAGAGTGCAAATAATGTTATTAAATAAGGCAAAAAGGTAAATATATATTTGACTTAGAGCCTAGAGCCTAGAGCTTAAAGCTACGAGATAATTAATTTAAAACGTAATCTCTCAAATTAACCACAGCTTATGTGCGATCGTCTTAGATCTCAACTTCTGAAACTGGATAACGCTAGCTATAAAGCCTATAAAGAGTTGCGGGGTAAGCATAAATTTTCTCAGTTCACTCTCATCATTGATCGAGTTCAGGGAGATCCATTTGCGGCACCGAGTCAGGTACGGATAGTGATGGCTCAAAAGGTAAGTAAGTTTCCGAGTCAGCTATATAGCAACAAGAGTCGGGAGGTAGCCACACGGGATTATCTAGCGCGTCAGTTTGCGAAGGTGGCTAAAGGATTAAGTAAGAATCGAGGTTCGGGTAAAAGTGGTTTAATTGCGATTGCTTCTTTAGGGCAGCCAGAACTGCAGTATTGATTAGCGATCGCCAATTAGAAGTGCGGTTTGTGGTTGGGTTACCAGCTAGAGGGAGAAGAATATCGGGACATCAGGCAGCAATTATGCTGTGTGAGCAGATTCCTCAGTTAGTTACAGCCTTGCTCTATAGTTCCCAAGATGTCCAGAAATTACAACAGCAGGTAGAAACAGTCGAAGATGCAGACTGGTTGAGAGAACAGTTACAAGAACATCAGCTAATTGCATTTGTGGCAAACGGCTCAGTTTTGCCTCGTCGTAGTGGCATTGATTTTCGTCCTTTAATAAATGGTGTACCTTTTCAGTCACCAGCATCTTTAGAAGTAGAGTTTAACTGTCCCAACTGTGGCGTAATTCGAGGTATGGGTATTCCCGCAGGGATAAGTCTGATTGTCGGTGGTGGCTATCACGGTAAGTCTACGCTGTTAAAAGCAATTGAGCTAGGAATATACAATCATGTACCTGGGGATGGTCGAGAATATGTGGTTACCGATCCTTTAGCGGTGAAGATTCGGGCAGAAGACGGTAGAGAGATTACAGAAGTAGATATATCTCCCTTTATCAATCATCTACCTCAAGGGCGATCAACGACTAAATTTAAGACAGCGAACGCTAGCGGTAGCACTTCCCAAGCAGCAAATATTATTGAGGCATTGGAAGCGGGAACAAAACTGCTTTTAATCGATGAAGATACCTCGGCAACTAACTTTACAATTCGCGATCGCCGTATGCAGAAATTAATCACGAAGGATAAAGAACCGATCACGCCTTTTATTGATAAAGTCGGACAGCTATATAGTGACTATGGAGTGTCAACTGTTTTAGTTATGGGGGGGAGTGGTGATTACTTTGAAGTAGCAGATCTAATTATCGCTATGGAGAATTATCAGCCAGCGGATGTAACCCAACAAGCCAAAACAATTGCCAAACAATACCCGACCCAGAGAAGCGAAGAGGGAGGAGAAAACTTTGGTGTAATTAATCAGCGATCGCCAATTCTCGCCAAAATCGACCCAAGTCGCGGCAAGAGAGAAGTCAAGTTAAGTTCAAGGGATGTAGATAAAATCACGATTGGCATAGAAGAAATCGATCTTAGAGCAGTAGAGCAACTTGTAGATGAGGGGCAGCTAAAAGCGATCGCCCTAGCTCTTGTTTATCTCAAAAACAAATATGGCAAACAACAGCTAACAATCGCCGAAATCCTCGTCAAACTCGAAGATGACATAGCCAAGTCTGGCTTAGATATAATTACCGAGGCAACGGAAGGGGATCTCAGCCAATTTCGGACTCTAGAACTAGCAGCAGCATTAAATAGACTGAGAACTCTCTCCATACAGGAAAAAATTTGTAATTAATACAAGCCTATCTTATGGTGTTCGCTGACTTTCTTATAGGTGATTAACCAAACGCCTGTTGTGCGATCATAGTTTTTTGATAGCCAGTCACGAAGTTGCTGTCTAGTTTTTACTTCTACTCGTTCGGCATTTTAAAGCGATCGCATGATTAAAAAAGTTGTTCAGTTTAATGACCGTTATTAGAAACTTATTCTTGATTATTAAATCAATTAGTTTGATATTTTTCTTTGGATACCTAATTCTCGAAATCCTTTGTCATAAGTTTCAGTCAATTTAGATTTATTCTTTTAGTCGTTGTAAACACGTGTAAAATGCTCATTAAGGGAAAGTATTGAGCGAGTCTTGGTAGCTCATGAGAATTCTACTGGTAGACGATGACGAACAGTTAATGGAAGTGCTGGCAAGTAAGCTGGTCGAACAACGTTATGCCGTAGATATCGCCAATACTGGTGAGATGGGCTGGGAGTTCGTGCTGTTATTTAACTTCGATCTAGTAGTTCTCGACTGGATGTTGCCCGATATCGATGGAGTAAAGCTTTGTCGGCAAATTAGGGTAGAGGGCTATACTATGCCTATTCTGCTCTTGACCGCTCGCGATCGCCAAAATGATAAAGTTTTAGGACTAGATGCAGGGGCAGATGATTATGTAGTCAAACCCTTCGATTTTGACGAACTAACTGCCAGAATTAGGGCATTGCTGCGCCGAGAAATAAACGTAGCCTCACCAATTTTAGAATGGGGAGATTTGCATCTCGATCCTAAGGCACATGAAGTTTACCATAGACAGCAACTTTTGCCTCTAACTCCCAAGGAGTACGGCATGATCGAACTGTTCATGCGCCACCCCCAACAGGTGTTTAGTCCAGGGGCAATTATTAATAATCTCTGGGCGGGAGAAGATCCTCCAGGAGAAGAAGCGGTTAGAACGCACATCAAAGGATTGCGCCAAAAGCTCAAGGCTGTCGGCATGGCAAAAGATACGGTTAAAACTGTTTATGGTGTGGGCTATCGCCTGAAGACAGATAATGATGTTAAGCAGAGCGATAAATCTTCACCTACAAGCAGCGAAGAACAAGACAAACCAGCTAACATCAGCGAAATTTGGTTACAGTTTAAAGATATAGCTTTTGAAAGACTGGCTCACTTGGAAAATTTAGCGATCGCTCTAGTAAAAGATAATTTTACTGAAGATCTACAAATACAAGCCAAAGGTTCGGCTCACAAATTAGCGGGTTCTTTAGGGTGTTTTGGTTTTTCACAAGGATCGAAAATTGCGAAGGAAATCGAGCTATTGCTAGGTCATAATCCTCTCAACTTAGAAGGCATAGAGCGGTTAGATATATTAACGAAATCCCTTAGAGAAGATTTACAGCATCAGCCACTTGAATCAACTGTTAAAGATGCGCTGAATAAAAATATTTCTCTTCTAATTATCGATCGCTCCCACGACGAAAATCTAGATCGAGAGTTGCTAACACAAGCTAGTCGCCAGGGAATTAAAACTCATGTAGCAACGAATTTAGCCCAAGCAAAGACCATCCTTGATCGGGAATCTATTGACGTTGTGCTACACAAAATAGTCTTTCCCGACGGTGAAGATCTAGAATTTCTCGAACAGCTTCATCAACATCACTCCAATTTACCGTTAGCTGCCATCGGAGAATCGCCACAATTGTCAGATCGGCTGAATTTTGCCCGTAAGGGAGGAAACTTGTTTTTGCAGCATCCAGTAGACCCAAGTACCGCAATTTCGGCAGTTACCGAATTGATGGAAAATCTTGGCGGTGCTGCCAAAGTACTGATTATTGATGACGATCCTAAAGTACTGCTTTCTTTAGAAATATCACTCGAACCCTGGGGCTTTGAAATAACTACTCTAGAAAGGTCAACTCAATTTTGGGAAGTGTTAGAAAGCGTCGAGCCAGATATTTTAGTCTTAGATATCGATATGCCCGATCTCAACGGCATCGAACTCTGTCAAATCCTGAGAAGCGATCGCCATTGGCGGCATCTACCAGTACTTTTCTTGAGCGTACACCAGGACGAAAAAACTCAAAATAAAGTTTTCAACATCGGTGCAGATGATTATGTATGCAAACCCGTAACAGGATCTGTTTTAGCCAATCGTCTTCTTAATCGCTTACGCCGCAGCAAAATGTGAAGTCACAGAGGACTTATACGCATGTGATCAGGAATCAGGAGTCAGAAGTAGTACTTAACAACTATCAACTATCAACTATCCCCATTCACACCATATTCTGCGGACAGTATCCCAGCCTTTCGACAATGCGATCGCGAAAAATTTCAATTTCTTCTGTTTCGGGTTTACCATGAACCACGATGACCACCTGATAGCGATTCATGACATCAGTGGGCGATTGTCCCTGTTCTAAACTATTCAAAGCTTCTAAGATTTTGAATGAAGGCTGAGAAATCGAACCCATCTCGTTCAAAACAGCCTTTAAGTTTTTTTCGATCTGCTCGGAAATTAAGCTTTTAAGATTTAATTTCACTATCCAGCGATCAATTAGGTTGATAACCGCAACAGAATCTAAATGTGATTGATGTTCTCTGCGTAAATGCCCGATAATCGCCAATGTACAGCTTGTATTAGGAAAAGAGTAGATATATTCTCTGCTATTGCTCATTATTCTTGCTTAAAATACTTCTAACCACGCAAAAACCTGTTCTAATTGTCTTGTATTCAAAAAACCATACTGCCAGAGAACTATAGGTAAGGTATTCGGCTCTATGTTTCGAGTTCTTTGTGCCAGAGAAATAGCATCTATTGAGATGTCTAAATCTGTTCTCAAAAAATTAATGAGTTGTTCTAACATTTTTAAATATTGTCAAGCCGACAGGATTTAAAACTACAATTGTTATCTGTTAACTGAATTTAGAGTAGTAATCTGAGGAACTTGTGAGGATTTTTAAAAAGTTGGGAGTAAGCTCTTAAGTTAGGAGGATTAAAAGTCTCTATGTCAGCTATGGATTGCGCCAGCTTAAAATTCGTTGTCAGAATCTATGAGGTATTATGAAGCTAAATTATGCTTTCTCTTCATTATCTTAAAAAGCTCTTTTTTGGAATTTCTGATTTTTTAGCGAAATAGTGGCAGTGAGTATCGACAAAGAAATTGAAAATGGTGCAGCAGAATTAAATACTGAAAATTTACAGAGAACGCAATTCGATTTAGAGCGATTCTTAGAAATTGACAGTATGCAGTGCATAGTGGGATTCGATCGCCATTTTAAATATACCAATACTGCGTTTGGCAAAAGTTTGGGATTTTCGCCAGGGGAGTTACAGGCAAAGCCATTTATAGATTTTGTTCATCCAGAAGATCTGGCGGTAACCCTTACTGAACTAGATAAACTTACCGCAGGAGAAACGACGATTTCTTTTGAGAATCGTTATCGTACTAAAGACGGTAGCTATCGCTGGTTGTTGTGGACGGCAAAGCCCTACGTGGATGAAAGTTTGATTTATGCAGCAGCTAGAGATATCACCAAACGCAAACAGGCAGAAATTCAGCTTCAACAGGAACGAGATTTCACTGAAGCAATAATTAATACCGTCGGGGCATTGGTAGTAGTATTAGATCGACAGGGAGCTATAGTTAGTTTCAATCGCACCTGTGAAAAGGTAACGGGCTACTGTTTCGCCGAAGTCAAAGGTAAGAAAGTTTGGGATTTTCTGATTCTTGATCGAGAAAGAACAGCAGCGGAGGCGGTATTTGAACGACTGCTGACAGGACAGTTTCACGATCAATATGAAAACTACTGGCTGGCAAAAGATGGTAGTAAAAATCTTATTTCTTGGTCAAATACTGCTCTGTTTGACGACCGAGGTGAGATTGAATTTATCATTGCCACGGGCATCGACGTTACCGAACAGCGAAGAGTTTGGAATCAGCTGGAATTTCAATATCGAGAAACTAAGCTGCTTACCGAATTGACAGATAAGATTCGGATGTCGATTGAGCTAGATGAAATTTTGCAGACTACTGTAACCGAGGTGCAGCAGCTTTTGGCTTGTGATCGCGTTTTAATTGCCGAAATCCAATCTAGTAACGTAGCTTTGCCGATTAGCGAGGCAATACTACCCAATCTAACTCCTATGTTGGGTTATGAACTGGCAGATCCCTTATTGATGGGGGAATATCTAGCCCGATATCGTCAGGGAAAAGTGCTGGCGATCGAAAATTTAGCAACAGCCCAAATTAGTCTCGATATCAAGCAGCTTTTGAGCCAGTTTCAAGTGCAGGCAAAATTAGTCGTGCCAATTCTGGCTCAGGGCGAACTAAAAGGTCTTTTAATTGCTCATCAATGCTACCATCCACGACAGTGGCAAGAAACTGAAATTCAATTATTAAACCAACTAGGCGATCGCCTAGGAGTAGCTTTAGGACAAGCTAAATTATTCAGTTATACCGAGAAACTTGTATCGGAACGTACTAAAGAATTGACCACTACCAATGAGTTATTGAAATCAGAAATTGCCGAACGAGAGCAAACAGAGCGAGATTTGAGAGAAAATCAGCAAAAGCTAAGGGGCATTCTCGATAATGCAGGTGAGGCAATTATTACGATTGACGAACAGCAGAAGATTCAGCTATTTAACCAAGGTGCAGAAAAAATCTTTGGCTATCGGAGTGCTGAAATTATCGGGCAGCCCTTAGACATTCTCCTTCCCGCAGGATTTCGTCAGGTACATCGTCAGCATATCAAAATATTTGGGCAATCTAAAGAACAATCACGCAGGATGGCAGAGCGCAACAGCAATGTTTTTGGTCGTCGCAAAGATGGTCATGAATTTGCAGCCGAAGCATCTGTGGCAAAACTGCAAACTAAATCGGGGATGTTATATACGGTCATGCTGAAAGATATTAGCGAACGGCAACAAACCCTAGAAAAGCTACAGTCATCTAAAGCACTGCTAGCAAAAGCCGAAAAAATAGCCAGACTTGGCAGTTGGGAATACGACCACGAAACTAATCACAAAAGCTGGTCAGAGGAATTATTCAATATTTTGGGCTTTGACAAAAACAAATCTATACCTTTGTGCCAAGAAATCTTAAATCGGGTTCACCCAGAAGACATGCTGCTGGTCAAAAAAACTCTTCGCGCAGGACATGGCGAAGGAGTAGCATGGGAATTGAACTATCGCTTGCTAATGCCAGACGGCACGATTAAATATCTTGAAAGTCGGGGTGAACCGACGGTAGATGAGCACGGCAGGGTTATCAAAGTGTTGGAAACAATTGTAGACGTGAGCGATCGCGTCCATACGGAACAATCCCTACAGCGAAGCGAAGAACAGCTAGAGCTAATTACAGATGCTTTGCCCGTATTAATTGCCTATATCGACAAGCAACAGCGTTATCGCTATAACAATCGCACCTATGAAACTTGGTACGGCAAACCCCGTTCTAGTCTGCAAGGACTACCGATGAAAGAATTAGTCGGTGAAGACAACCATCAAAAAATGCTGCCTTACATTGAAATGGCGTTGGCAGGCAAAGAAGTATCTTTTGAAACCAAGCCTACTGCCGAAAATGGTAGTTCATACTGGATGAACGCCACATACATTCCCGACTTTGATGTTAATGGCAGGGTGAATGGGTTTTTCTCAATGATTGAAGATATTACCGAACGAAAAGCGGTAGAACAAATGAAGAGTGAATTTGTCTCGATCGCCAGTCATGAAATGCGGACTCCTCTAACCTCCATACATGGAATTCTTAAACTGCTGTGTGCCGATCGTCTAGGAGCGCTTTCGGATAAAGGGAAAACTATGGCAGATATGGCGTTAAGAAATAGCGATCGCCTGGTACATCTCGTTAGCGATATCTTAGATTTAGAGCGCATGGAGTCGGGTAGAGATGAAATTACCAAAACCATCTGCAATGATGCCCAATTAATTCAGCAGGCAATGGATACTGTCACCTCCATGGCAAATGAACAGGAGATTACTTTAGAAACGGATGCCGAATTGATCGAGTTTTTAGGCGATCGCGATCGTTTGACTCAGGCGTTAGTCAACCTAATAAGCAACGCCATTAAATTTTCGGCAACTAATAGTAAAGTTGCGATCGCTTCCCGTTTACAGAATGACAAGATCCTTTTTTCAGTTACAGATAAAGGTAGAGGTATCCCCGCAGATAAACTCGAAACGATCTTTGAACGCTTTCAACAGGTAGATGCTTCGGATTCACGCAAAAAAGGAGGTACGGGCTTAGGTTTGGCGATCTGCCGTCACATTATAGAGCAACACGACGGTGAAATCTGGGTGGAAAGCGTTTATGGAGAAGGAAGTACTTTTTACTTTACAATTCCTATTGCTTAAAGTCTTTATTCCCATAGTATGATTAGCTTTGGAGATAATCAATCATCACAAAATAATCATATTTAACAGATAAGATTTGAGGATCTTACTAGAATTTTAAAAACATGGGTGTGAAGCGTATTTTATTCATCGATGACGAGGACGACATCAAAACCCTCGCACAGTTTTGCCTCGAATCTGAAGCGGGATGGTCGATGATGAGTGCTTCTAGTGGCAAAGAAGGAATTGCGATCGCCGAACAAGAAAAACCCGATGCGATTCTTCTAGATGCGATGATGCCCGAACTAGATGGTATTCAAACTATAGCCAAGCTAAGAGAAAATCCTAAAACCAAAGATATTCCCACTATTTTTATTACTGCCAAAGCTCAAGCAAGCGATCGTCGCCGATTTTATAGCGCAGGGGCAAAAGGTGTGATTAACAAACCTTTTGATTCTCTTACTCTAGCCAGTCAAATTTCAGGGTTTTTGGGCTGGTAACTAAACAGAAAAAATTGATTTAGTGAGTAATTACGGGCTGAATCATTTCTATAGCTTCAGCTTCTTTTTTCGATACCTGATAGATGTCAGTTGCTCTCTGCATATTTAACCAAAAATCGGGTGATGTGCCGAAGTACTTTGCCAATCTCAAGGCAGTACTAATAGTAATTCCTCTCTTGCCATTGATTAACTCGTTAACCCTTTGATAACTAACTTTAATGCCTTCTGCCAACTGCTGTTGAGTTAATCCCATTGGCTCAAGAAACTCTTTTTTTAACATTTCTCCAGGGCTTGTGGGAGGTCGGTCTGTAGGAATATTCACCATAATATTTCTCCTCAATTTTCAATTGTGATAATCAACAATTTCTACGTCTTTAACTCCATCTTGCGACCAGATAAAGCAGACTCTATATTGGTCATTGATACGAATGCTGTATTGTCCTTTTCGATTGCCTTTCAATGCTTCCAAATGATTTTTAGGTGGAGAGCGAAGATCGTTCAAGATAGCAGCAAAATCAAGCTGGTCTAATTTTCGTCTGGCTATTCTCCAAAGATTTTGGGGACAAGTTTTACGGGCAGGTTTGGTATCTTTGCCATTGAAAATATCTTTTGTACCTTGCTGTTTGAAATTAATTATCATGCTAACACGGTAATCGTGATAATTATTTCACACTACCATGCTTTTCATTTTGACTATTACTCATTCTGGTGAATACTTACCACTGCCGAAGCTCTCTTTATTTTAACCACGAATCTTAAATCGTTTGCCGTAGCTATTTTTCGCTTAAGTTCATCGATGATTGATGTATCTTAACCATAACCATTAACAATTTTGAGGTTTTATGCAGAATCCTCACAAATTCTTCAAATTTAAAAACTATATTGAGACTAGATTAAAGCGAGGAAAGATTATGCCACCAGTTACTAAATCTACGTTAACGCAACGAGCCTCAAAAATACTCTGCTATTACTTCAACTCTACTAATAAAATGCAGCTTGTCCGATTATGGAATGGCAGAAACTACGGTTTGGAAAAGATCATGTTCCCTCAGCAAAGAATTTTATTTGAGGCAAAGCCAGAAGGAATACTAGAAGTACATGCGAAACAAGAAGGTAAGCAATTACTCGAATCAATATATAACTGTAATAAATTAAGAGTAAAGGCGGAAAGATGTGGGTAGACAGTGAACCAGGAGTAGGTTCGACTTTTTACTTTACTATCTCTGCTAATGTTGCTCCAGAAGCCAGCGAAGCAAAGACATTAGAAAATCGCCTTGTGGGCAAACAAATTCTCATTGTTGATGACAATGCCACCAATCGCCAGATTCTAACCTTGCAGGCTCAAGCTTGGGGTGCAAATAGCCATACAGTGGAATCTGGAGCAAAAGCCCTAGAATTGATGTCTACAGGCATAAAATTAGACTTAGCTATTTTAGATATGCAGATGCCTGGGATGGATGGTTTAACATTGGCTAGAGCTATTCGTCAACAAGAAAAAGATCGGGACTTGCCCTTAATCATGTTGAGTTCGTTAGGCAAGCAGGCAATCGTTCAACAGGCTCAAGACATTAACTTTGCGGCTATTGTTAGCAAACCTATTCCTCAATCCCGACTATATCAGGTTTTAGTTAAGGCGATCGCAGGCATGCCGATCAAGATTAAAAGTACCGATACTTCTATGATTAATGCGAACCTAGCCGACGAATTCTCCCTCAACATCCTGCTGGCAGAAGACATTGTAGTCAATCAAAAAGTAGCCCTACTAATCCTCAAACAAATGGGTTATCGTGCCGACGTAGCTAATAATGGGATGGAAGTAATCGCAGCCTTGCGCCGTCAGAATTATGATGTTGTGCTAATGGACATGCAAATGCCTGAAATGGATGGCTTGACGGCAACCAAGCTAATTAATGAAGAATTTGATGCAAAAATTCGTCCCCGTATCATAGCCATGACTGCCAATGCGATGACGGGAGATCGCGAAAAATGCCTAGCTGCAGGAATGGATGATTATGTCAGCAAACCCATCCGAGTAGAAGAATTACGAGTGGCATTAATTAAATGCAAACCCTTCGAGAGCGATCTTAAATTGGAAAGTAAAGAGATGGGGGGACAAGAAGCTGAAAAGATTAACAACTCGGCGCTCGATCTTTCAGTATTAGAATCGATTTGTGAAATGGCAGGAGCAGAGGCTAGTTTACTAGTAGAAGAGATGGTTACCAGCTATTTGGATGATACTCAAATCAGATTACAGGCGATCGCTAATGCCATCAAAACAGCTAACGTAGAATCTATCTTTCAAGCAGCCCATAGCATGAAGTCTAGTAGTGCCAATTTAGGGGCGGTTAATCTCGCGCAGCTATGCGAAGAATTAGAACGTTTGGGTAAAGATAAAACTATTGAGGGTACTGAACCTCTATTATCTAATGCCGAGTCAGAGTTCCAGCAAGTAGAACAAGAACTGCGATCTTTTTTAACTAGCATTAGTTAACTACAAAATTGGCTGAATCCATAGCGGTTTTTTGAAAGCCAGAATAAACTGCTGATTAGTTGTTACTGGTTAGGGTAAATACAAGTTTATTTATCTGTATGGTAGTTAGCTCTTTAGGATTTAGAGATTAAATGAAATTAGATTTAGCCAAATTCTCTAATTCTCACCGACATAACTTGCTAATCAGCAAATTATCTAGATTATTCTATTTAACAACTGTAATTTATTTAACTCTAGTAAATGCAGCAATTTCTGCACCAGAAAATTTTAATCCTAATCTAGAATCAACTCCTGAAACCGAAGTAGAACGTAATATAGGCGATCGAGGCGATCGCCGTGATGAAACTGAAACAGACAAAATACCAGTCAAACCCCAACCCCAAGTTGTTCCACAAACGCCAAAAGTAAAAACACCTCAAGTAACTTTACCAACACCGACTTTGTCCAATGAATCATCAATTGAATCTGGTACAGCAGATATCGAATTAAAAACTAAACCAGACAATAACTTAAGTATCGGTTCGTCTATTTTAGATGTAGACAATTTAACTTTTGATTTTCAACTAGATTTTGATAATTTTGGACAGACAAATTTAACAACCAAACAGCAAATAGACTTCAATTTATATAATTTAGATTTTGTTTTTGAGACTGGCGTAAATCTATTCAAACAAGATGAGATAGAAACAGTCAACAATATTCCTCTATATTTATCCTGGTTAACAACAATAGGCAAAACCGACATAACTATTACAGGTGGGGTAGATTTATTTGATCGCTTGGCTGCCGTACCGAGATTTAGCCTTAAAGCCAGTAGACCATTATTTAGTAGCGTTACCGCAGATGGGAAACTAAAATCCTTATTTGTTTTATCCGCCCAAGCACAATATCAGGCATACAAATTTAATGCCGAGACATTGGAAAATGAAATTGATGTTTGGCGTTTTACACCTAGTATTTACTGGCAAATAATACCTAATCTAAGTTTGTTTACCCTCGGACAATACGGCACATTTAACGATCGCAATCAAGAATTACAATCATTTAGTCGTTTAGAAAAAAAACTCGGTTCATTTTCCATTGCAGCCAACTTATTTACCTGGAACTTTGAATCAGATTTAAGCGAAACTAGCGGTTATTTTTCCCCGACAGATTTCATGGTTTACAATGGCGAACTAGGCTGGCAAGGAACAATGTTTAACGAAACTTTAGACTGCAAACTATCCGCAGCTTTTGGAAAACAAACTCTAGAAGGCTCAACGGATAATGCTTGGACGTATAAGGCTTTGTGTGGAGCAAACCTATTAGATAATGTAGAGCTAGATTTAGGCTATACCTACTCTAATGTTCGCGATCGCAGCACGGGAAATACTAGCTTTAGCAATCAATCGATTAAAGGTACGCTCAATATTGAATTATAAAGCGATCGTATTTCTCTAGTAACTGTAGACCTGACTGGAAAACAAATGTGATTGTAACAGATATCTGGAGTTCTCAATATTAAAATAGGAGTGCCTCAACAGGCTTTGTCAGGTTAACAGCGAAGTGGATAAGATAATTACTGGATCAACCAGAATCTCTATCATCGTTACCGTTTTCCAGCAGCAATTATTAGCCATTGCGTTTGGCTCTACAACAGCTTCTCTCTGAGTCTGAGAGACATAGAAAAAATGATGCTCTATCGCGGCATCGAGATAACTTACGAGAGTATTAGAGTTTGGGTTCGTAATTTTAGTAGTCCAGCAGCTAAGAAAATCAGAAAGAGTCTCTCTAAGCTTTCTGATAAATGGCATCTAGACGAAGTTAGGGTCGTGATTAAAGGAGAAGTACATTGGCTCTGGCGAGCAGTCGATAGCCATGGTCAAGTATTAAATATCCTGATTCAGAAACAACGTAATGCTAAAGCGAAGCAGTGCGATCTTGTTGCCTCGCAGCAAAGAGGTTAATGGTAAAGCTTCTCAGGAAACAAGGGTTTGCTCCCAGAGTTATCATCACGGATAAGCTGAAAAGCTATAGTGCTGCATTTAGAGAAATGGGATTAGGTATAGAACACAGACAGCATAAAGGCTTGAATAATCAGGCTGAAGAATCCCATCAGTGGACAAGATATCGAGAGAAGAAGATGCGAGAATTCAAGTCTTCGTCTCATGCACAACGGTTTCTCTCACCTGCCGAGATAATCCATCAACAAACTCAATCAGCCAGACACAAATTGGCTGCTGCGGTATCCAGAAAAATGATGATCGATGGCATTCAAAAATGAAAAGTAATTACTGGGATTCCTGTCTCAAATTAAAGATAAGTGAGGAGATAAAAGGATTTAATATTGCTTCAATTTTTAAGTTGACAGAGCCCATTTAACTTGACAATAAACAACAAAAAAGAGAGGCATTAACACCTCTCTAATCTATATATAGTGGGCCGAGCTGGATTTGAACCAGCGTACGCTTAGCGAGCGGATTTACAGTCCGCCTCCTTTAACCACTCGGACATCGACCCATTTACTTCACGGTTAAATATCATAGCACGGGGTAGACAGAATAAATAGCAAAATCAAAATTTAATTTACAACTAGATTTTAAATTTGTATTTTCTGACCGTTCCCCAAGGACAAAGCTAGACTACATAAGCAGAATTCAATGCCCAAATAACTAGTGCGATAATACCGCCAAAAATTAATACTGCTGATACAGCAACCAAAACTGGTTTGTCTGCACCATCAAATTTCATGATTCCTCGATTAAGGTCAGACATATACTTGCTCTCCTACTCCGATCAGA
>JBCBEA010000011.1:0-20191 GCA_038529195.1 Cyanobacteria bacterium J06600_6 | reverse complement strand
TATATTTTTGTTCCCGATCGCTTTGAGCATCTAATGTCCTAATTGTGTCGGAGGTTACTAGCTAAATTGGCATAGCATAGCGGTTTTAACTAATTCTGATATTCTCTCCGTACATACGGGCAAGTTTTTTGCTTGTTCGTGGAGTTGCGATCAATCTCACGTCGCCCGCAGTCTTAAGACAAAGGCATCTACGTATTCTCCTTTGAGAACGTAACAACTCATGTTCTATCACTGTTGAGGATTGAGGAAGAGTCTATATAAATTCAATAGACTTCTTGCGCGAATAAATGATCAGGGCTTTTTCCCGTTTCCCTTTCCCCTTTTACCTCCTACCTAGATAGTTAATGGTGATTTATAGAAGTCTAATGTCCATAATTCTTATCTAAGATAGCTATATATGTAATTCTGCGGTTCAATTTCAAACATCCTTGAATACTATGGACTTATCGAAACAGAGTAATTTTACTCAACCTATTATTCGCTTAGAAGAAGTAGAAAAACTATATGGTAGTGGCAACACAGAAGTCTATGCCTTAGACTCCATCAGTCTCACCATTGATCGGGGAGAATACTGCTCAATTATGGGGGCATCTGGGTCGGGAAAATCAACCGTTATGAATATTATTGGCTGTTTAGATCGACCGTCTGCTGGCAAATATTATCTTGATCGTCTCAGCGTTGCTGAGTTAACAGATGAGCAGCTAGCAGAAATACGTAACCGCAAGATTGGGTTTGTGTTTCAGCAGTTTCATTTATTGCCCCAGATTAGCGCTTTAGAAAATGTGATACTGCCAATGGTATATGCCGGAATACCCAGCCAAGAAAGACGAGATCGCGCAGTAGAGGCTTTGACCAAGGTGGGACTAGGTAATCGTCTTCATAACCGTCCAAATCAGCTTTCGGGAGGACAGCAACAGCGAGTTGCGATCGCCAGAGCGATTGTTAATCAACCTCTCCTATTATTAGCCGACGAACCGACAGGAGCATTAGATTCCCAAACAACGAGAGAGGTACTAGATATTTTTGGCGAACTGCACAGCAGTGGCATCACCGTAGTCATGGTTACTCACGAAACAGAAGTTGCGAAACTCACCGAGAGAATTATTTGGTTTAAGGATGGTCGCATTGTTCATGACAATCTGACACCGGAAGAAATGCTGGCTGTGGCGATCGCCTCCTAAATTGAGTGACTTAAAGAGCTGCGCTGATTTTATTTCAACTCTGACCAATTATGATTTTGAAACAGCTTCAGATTAAGCATAATGTAGTTTTGTATACTAATATAATTACTAGCTAGTCAAAGTTAATTACCAATATTTATTTGGCATCTAATTACGTCGGTAATCGTAAAGTCACAGATTACTCTGTCACTTTACTAGGCATTTGCGGACAAATCTTTTGTCCTAAGAGGTGAAATCCCGCATCGACTGTGACCGTTGATCAAATTCAAGAGCAAAACGCATCTATCTGCACGCTTCGGCGTTCAGCAACCAACAATGAATTATTCTCAGCTAAAACCTGGTCAATCCCTACGTTACGACGCAAAAGCAATCGCGTCTCATTATCGTTTTCGACCTTGGCAGGTTATATGGCGGGCACTTGCCGTTGTGTGGCTGTTTGGCAACTTTGCGCTGCATCTTTACTGGGATAAGATAACCAAACGGGAAGAAAAAAATCAGCCCAAAAGAGCTAGAGAAATACGTAAGATAATTACGGCTCTTGGTCCTGCCTACATTAAAGTAGGGCAAGCTCTATCTACGCGACCCGATTTAATTCGTAAAGACTTCTTAGATGAACTAACGAAGCTACAGGATCAGCTACCACCTTTCCCCAATTACATCGCTTTTAACGTTATTGAAGCAGGTTTGGGTAGACCAATTTCGGAAGTTTATCGTGAGTTCTCGCCCGAACCTGTTGCTGCTGCTAGTTTAGGGCAGGTATACAAGGCTGTATTATACAGTGGTGAAACTGTTGCCGTTAAGGTTCAACGACCTAACTTACGTCCCAAACTGAGCTTGGATCTATACCTAATGAGACTGATAGCTGGTGTAGTTGAGCCCTGGCTACCCCTAAATTTGGGACACGACTTGACTCTCATTGTTGACGAGTTTGGTTTAAAGCTGTTTGAAGAAATAGACTATCTCAACGAGGCGAAGAATGCAGAGCAGTTTGCTGCCAACTTTGCTGAAGATCCAGAAGTTAAGGTGCCCGTAATTTATAACCAGTTCTGTAATCATTTTGTTTTAACCCTTGAATGGATTGATGGCATCAAACTAACTGACCTAGAAAAATTAAAGGCTGCGGGTCTAGACGCAGATGATTTAGTCCGTATTGGTGTAACTTCTGGACTGCGTCAACTACTAGAATATGGATTTTTTCATGCCGATCCCCATCCAGGGAACCTGTTTGCGACCTTAGATGGTCGTATGGCTTATATTGACTTTGGCATGATGGATCAACTTTCCGAATCCATGAAAGAGACAATTGCTAGTGCGGTGGTACAGCTAATCAATCGCGACTATGAAGGTTTGGCTCAAGATTTTGTCAATCTTGGATTCCTGACTCCCGATACTGATATTAGTCCGATTATTCCCGCTCTAGAAGTCGTTTTGGGCAAGGCAGTGGGGGAGAGTGTTGGTGACTTTAACTTTAAAACTATCACCGACGAATTTTCGGAGCTGATGTATGAATATCCTTTCCGTCTGCCTGCTAAATTTGCTCTGATCATTCGCTCTTTAATCACTCAAGAAGGTCTTGCCTTAAGTCTCAATCGCAACTTCAAAATTGTTGAGGTATCTTATCCCTATGTCTCTCAAAGACTGCTGACAGGAGAATCACCCCAGCTTAGAAGGCGTTTGCTGGATGTTCTAATCAAAGATGGTCAGTTCCAGTGGGAAAGATTGGAAAACATGATTGAGATTGCTAGCTCGGATGATAGCTTTGATATCTTGCCTACCGCTCGTCTGGGTTTACAGTACATTCTTTCCGAAGAAGGCAAATATCTGCGCCAGCAGCTATTAATTGCCTTAACCGAAGGAGATCGCCTGCATACAGATGAGGTACAGAGACTGTGGAATTTAATTCAAGGCGATATCAAACCTCAAAAGATTTTAGACTTAGCTTTTAGTACTTTTCGTCAAATTTCGGCTGAAAGTGTGGCTGCAATTATTCCTTCTGCTACCGCTTCAAGATAGAGTAGTAAAGCATTTACTCTCATTTTGAAAACCTATATATAGTCAATATGAATTATTTACCTCAGCCCCCTTTTTTTGTTGCTATCATTGGCGTGTTTATGGCAGTTGCCTCTGGGTCGGCATTTCAAAATCTCTTAGCTGAAAAGCTTAGAAATTCTTATCAAGATCAGAAACAGAGCGGTGCTTTCAAGATCAGCTTTACAGAAGATCTGGCGATCGCCTTTACTTTTTTTGGTATTTGTTTTGGCGTTTGGGTATTTTTGGGCGGTGGACTACTAGTTCTTGGTTTTGGCATTATCCCTTCTTATGGCGTCTCATTACTCCTGACGCTATTTACCAGCGGACTAGTTTGGGATCAGATAAATGATGTTCTCAAACAGCTCCAAGAAGGAGGATCTAAAGCTTTAGAGCTTGATTAGAGAACATTTTCATAAGGAATAATTAAGATAGCTAAAACTTATCCTGATTAAGATAACTCTTGTCGCCAAATCCATAGGATGTAAAAATGAAAGAAGTTATTAAAAATAAATAAGAGTAATAAATAACTAATAACTTTAACAAATTAAGTTCAGGAGAAAATTCTCATGGCTGAAGACAATAAGCCCAGCAGCACTGCTGCAAAAGCAACTACTGGCAACGGCAAAACGACACCAGCAAAAACTACTGCAAAAACTGGCTCCACTAGCAAAGCTGGATCTACGAAAAAAGAAGGTGAAGAACAATCTTTGGCTTTGTCCACCCAGCCTAGAACTCTACTTCCTCAAAATCGCCCAATCGAACCCAGTCACCTAGAAGTAGTAAACACTTACTCTTCTGTCGGTTCAAATCGCCCAGTTACCAAAGGAGAAGTGGAATTTAGCAGCTCTTTAGCAATATCTGGCAACCGTCCTATTGCTGCTAGTACTCTTCAAGTAAGCGACTCTTTTATTATGGGAAATCGACCTATTGCTTCTAACGAAGCGGACGACACTGCCGTATTGATGGGATATTTAGACTAATAAGCTCAATCAGTTTTCGATTACTGGTGATTAGTGAGAATAGAAAGATAATTTTACTTTTCACTTAGTAGTTATTTAATTATCAATAGATTTTTTGCTTCAGTTTTTGAATCGTTAAAACTGAAGTTTTTTAGTTAAGCGCTAGGCATAAAGGCATAGCTGTCGCTCTGCTTGATTCGTCCGTACAGATCTAAATATTGTTGAGCGATGTGAGAGCGATCAAATCGTTTGATGTTCTGGCGACCTGAGACAGATGGATGCTGCATGACTTGAATTAAAGCCTGGCTTAGACTATCAACTGGATTATCGCTCAAAGAAAAATAAGTACATTGCTCTGTGGCAATTTCTCGAAAGATAGGAATATCCGAGCAGACAACGCGATCGCTATAGTGGAGAGCTTCCGCGAGAGGCAGGCAAAATCCTTCGGTGGAAGAGGGAATCACAAATGCCCTGCAGTTTTGATAAAGCCATCCCAATTGAGAATCATCGAGTGCTGATAATAATTTTACTCGCTCTTGTAAGTCTAAATCAACAATCAGCCCTTTAATTTTCTCTGTTTCAGGACCAGTTGTGCCAACAATGACTAGATTGCAGTCTGGTTCAATTTGCTGCTCCTGACGTAATTTTGCATAGGCTTGAATTAACAAATCCAAGTTCTTATTTTGTCGGTGTTGAGCAACCGTTAGTAAGAACTTTTGATCTATTGGCAATTCTTTTGGAGGATTTGTTTCTAGCCCGTCAAAATCCACATAGTTGTAAACGACCTCTAGCTGCTGTTGGGGTTTGAGCTGGGGAAAATAGAGTTTTAGCTTATCTAGGGTGATCTGAGAGACGCAGGGTAGTCCATCACTATTGGCGATCGCTTGTTTGAGAAATAGCTGATTGAACAAGACTCGCGGAAAGCCAAAGTTTTCAGGACACTCATAGGGATACAGATCGTGAACTGTTGTTACCACAGGCACTTTAAACTTGCTTCTGAGAAACGGAAAGGGGAAAGAAAGATGGACGACATCGGCATTGAGCTGATTGGCTAATTTAGGTAAGCCTCGCAGAAACCAGAGATTGCGAACTATCGAACTATTTTTAATCTTGACAACGATCAAATCGATTTTGTCAAATTCTAGGGCAAAAACTGTTTGGAAATAGTTTTCTTGCCAAGAGCCGATTACCAAACTGATCTTGGTTACTTCCGGTTTCTCTGCCAGACAACGAGCTAGGTTAGCAGCATGTCGGCAGACGCCAGTGGGTTTAATTGGTCTGTGTAAGGCAGCAATAAAAACGTGCATATTAAACTTAGTATGAATAATTTGTCTCAATCTGAGCTTTACTAGAGAAACTTCTATTTAACTTAGTACTGCTTGAGGTCGTATTTCAAACTAGAGCCTGCTCTCCAAACAGGCGCACCTTTTTCATAAGCACCAATATCGGGAGCTTTACCTTCATAATCTTGAGTAATACCAGGAATAACTACCCCACGGTCGATCGCCGTAATATTTTCGGGGGTGAAGTTGAATTTAGCCTGAGACTTGGGTGCAATGGGTTGAGCAAAATTAATTTTGGTCGGCGCAAAGATATTGTTAGACTGCCGAGCCACTACTTTTTGAGAACCAGCAAAAATGTTATTTCTCGCTTCTACAGGACCACCATCTAAACGGACATCGGTCATAAAGGTATTGTGAAAAACACGATCGGAGCCTCTGGGACTTCCTGCCAGAAGACTGTAATTATCTTGACCACCAGTTAAATTCCAGACAACGTTATGATGAATCGTGCTGTTAAAAGTTTCGATATCTAGATAAATCCCGCGAGTTCCCCAAAAGGCACTAAAAGAGTGAGCATCGTGAATCCAGTTGTGATGAATCGTGCCACCTTCAAGGTTTACCTGACAGCAGACATATATCGCACCCAAATCAGTGCTTAACATCCCAAATTCCGAAATATCATTATAGGCAATTTCTAGGTTGCGACCGTCTGTCCCGGCGGTGTGCCAATCCCAGCTAATAGCATCTCTACCAGTGCGTTTGATGGTGTTGTAAGCAATTTTATGTCCGTTGCCGTTGAGACGGACAGATGCAGCGTAAGATACCTGATAATTCGTATTAAGGATGATGTTGTTAGTCACCTGATGGTCATTACCCTCTAGCAGTACTCCATTGCCAGAACTCCAGTCGATCACCGAATTTCTTAAAATATTATTGCTGCCTCGTAGCTGAATGCCCGTATCGTGACCGTGAGCAGCTAAAAACAGAGCATCATCCGCTTCATAAGCTTTTTTTGATTCGGGAAGGGGAGGTAAAGTCATGTGGTGGGAGACATACTTAGCCCGAATACCGTCGATTACAATTCCCGTACTGCAATCGCCTGTCACAATCGTGTTAGCAAACAGATTAAGATTGCGAATTTCAACATAAGAGCGATCGCTGAGATCGAAAGCATAGTTGCGCTGTTTTACCTCGATCTCTTGAGGAGCCTGGTCATCGGGCGACCAAAAATACAGATCTTCCTCGCTACCGTCATAAAACCATTCCCCGCGATCGTCTAACAAAGACTGTTTCCCAAATAGATAGAACCAAAATCCACCTCGATCCCAGGATGCGGTCATCTCAGCAGTGAGGCGTTCCGCTGTTCCCCCCGTAATTTCCCCAGTACGAGTGGTATACCATTCATTTGTCCAGACCCTCGCTCCTGCCCAGTCTTCATCAATCTCAGGCACTTCCTGGTTTTCAATGATCGCTGCTTTGCCCCCCTGACTTTGAAGTCCACCACCCAAAAACTTTGGGCGTAGGTAGTCCCGCTTTTGATCGAGGTTAGGTAAACGCGCCTCTGGCATCATTTCGCCATTGAGGAAAATCTGATTAGCAAAAATTCCTGTATCGCTATAGCCATCTACGGGTAAATCGACATTAGTTCGATAAATAGAATCCTCATCGAGAGACCAGTCATCAACAATCTCTGTCCCTGAAATTATTACTTGCTCATTGTTATACGCAGCAAAAGCGATCGGTTTTGCCTCAGTTCCTGAAGCTTTGGGGATAATTGTCTCGCGATAAGTTCCGGCTCGTAACCAACAGGTAGATCCAGGCTGGACTAACTCCGCACATTTCTGCACAGTCTTAAAAGGACGCATCAGCGTACCAGGGTTGCGATCTGAACCATCAGGATCGACAAAATAACTCGTCCGCTCGTTCTTAGATGAGGCTGCACAGGCAAAAAGACTCATGCCGAGAATAATTAGCTTTATTTTTTTCATTAATCTGCAAATTAAAAATTAATTTATAAAAAGTAGGCGAAATAAAAATAGTTGAGGGGACTATGCGCTCAGTTTTCGCCCCAGTCCCTAATCCTTCAATCTAGGCAAATACCTGCTGCAGATAATCTTTTAGCACCTCATCGTAGGCAAATTCTTGCTCCATAATCTGACGGCTTTTTTGCTTCATTTCTTTCACTAAAGCCTGATCTTCAATTAGCTCTGATAGCTTTACCAGCAGTTCTGCCTGAGAATCGCAGATATAGCCGTTTTCCCCTGCGCGAATTACCTCCGCAGCGCCCAAAGCATTTTTAGTTGTCAGAATTGCCAGACCCGAACAGGCTGCTTCACCCAGTACGGAAGGATAGCTGTCACAGTTAGTTGGTAGAACGAAAATATCCTGGCTGCCAAACAGTTCGGTGTGCTGTTCTTGTCCGTATTGAATATTAGTCGCCTTAACTACTCCAGGAATATCTTCCATTGGATGATTAGTCATCATGGTTAACTTCAGCCCTGGCTTATTTTGCTGTTTAAACCACTCCAGCAGCACATCTCCACCTTTGCGCTCAAAATCACCACCGACAAATAGCAGACGCACCTCATTATCTGTCCTGGGTTTGCCTGGTTTAAAGAGGCTGAGATCCCCCGAAAATGGGAGCTTAACTTTTTTGAGCTTACTCTTTGGTAGCTCATAATCTTGGGCGATTTGGTCGATGACGTTATTAGTTAAACCCAGTACCGAAGTTTGAGCATTGAGAATTTTTTTATGCAGCCAGGTTAACCACCCAGGGGAACCAGAACTTTTCCAAATTGGCTCGTATAGTTTGCGAGTCCACTCCGTAACGATATAGCTTTGATTTTTCCCCGTAGCCAAAAAGCCGAATAGAGCGGTGGAGACTCCGTGAAATAGAACCTGGCGATTTTCTTGACGGGCGTTTTTAATTGCTTTCCACAGATCCATAGCCACTCGCAATCTTTTCAGAAAGATCTGGAAATATGCCCAAGAAAAAATAGAGCTGGGATGGGGATTACTTTGCTTGGTCACAAAGCGAAACAGTTCGAGGTCTAGGTCAGGATCTTGCTGAAAAAGATCGACAAATCGCTTCTCAAAAGTAGCGTTACCAAGATCGACGGGGAAAGTGACTAATAATAGCTTTTTCATAATTGTTTTGATAATTTGCTTTAAATTTAAAAAAAAGAGTTCTTAGCAGAAATCAGTTTAAGCCTAGCTATTGGCGTATTCGGCTACACAATCTTGATAGACATTTGATAAGCGCTCGGCTTTTGCCTCCCAGCTATAAAATTCGCGGATACGCTGCTTTCCTTTTTCGCCCATCTCTTGGCAAAGCTTTGGATTATAAGCTAATCGCACCATTGCTGCTGCCAGATCGTTAACTGCCTGTTGAGGATTATGAGCAGGAACTTTAATACCAATATCGTCAGTGACGGTTTCTCCTGGTCCACCCAGGTCGAGACATAAAATAGGTCTGCCTGATGCCATTGCCTCTAATGGAACCCAGCCACCTGAATCATGGAGGCTTGGGTGAACCAGAGCGGTAGACTGACCTAAGCGATATAAAACCTCTTCACGGTCTAGCAGACCAAAAAACGTAACTCGGTTGGCAATATTTAACTCTCGGGCGATCGCTTCTAGCTTTTCTCGTTCAGGACCTGCACCCACAACCCAATATTGAGCCTCGGGTAGGTTAGCTTCGGCAAAGGCACGCAGACCGAGATAAATTCCTTTCCAATGCAATAATCGCGCCACGTTAATAAAGCGCACCTGTTCTCCCGAAGGTGGAGGACATTGACTTAGCTGCTCGATCTCAGCTTGAGAAATACCTGTTTCCGATCCCTGCTGAATGTTTGAGGCACCTAACCTCGCAAGTTTCTTAGCTGTATCTCTAGTGGTGGCGTAGGCAATCGTGCTTTTTCTGGCAGTTAAATGAGTTAAGGGGTCAAGTTCACCGATACCACGCCATGCACCTCTAAGCCATTCGTAAAGCTTATTTTTGGTATTAAAATCAGTCCAGAATTTAGACGGTGCTGATTCACCACCGCCAACAGGTCCCCAGATAAAAGGAATTGGCAAGAGTGAAAGCAGGCTGGGGACAGAATAGCGGACAAAGGTGACGTGATGGGCAAGGTCGAAATTAATTTCGCGATGCATTTTCTTCGCCACAAAATATGCCTGTATTTGCCAGAGATAGTAATGTAGCTGCATTGCTCCCGACTGACCCCAACGGAGGCTATCTTGCCAAAAAGGTAGAGTAAAGTAGACAAAATGCAGATTAGGAATTGGATTGCTCGCTAATTCTGCTTCGATCGCATCTTTGCTTTCGTCGGGACGGGTAAATACCCAAACTTCGTGGTGTTTGGCGATCGCTTTGGCGTAACTCCAGCCGACACCTCGTTCTGAACCTTTGCCTGGTTCGCAGGAATATGCTGATAATAATATTTTCATTTTTTAATAGTTAACAGTTAGTAGTTAGTAGTTAGTAGTTAGTAGTTAGTAGTTAGTAGTTGGTTTTAGACGGCTACTTTCGTTTTACTGGTGACAATCTGCTGATAAAACTTTGCGGTTTGTTCTGCGGTTTTTTGCCAGCTAAATTCTTTGACCCTCGCCAAACCTTGATCGATTAAATCTTGACGGTAGCTTGGCTCATTTTTAATTTGCCTGATCGCCACAACCATGGCTTCTACATCCATTGGGTCGACTAAAACCGCAGCATTTCCTGCTACTTCGGGCAAAGAAGAAACATTAGAGGTGATAGTTGGAGTGCCACAGCCCATTGCTTCGAGGATCGTCAGACCAAAACCTTCGTAAAGAGAGGGTGCTAATAAAATATCCGCAGCATTGTAAAATAGCACTAATTCTTCATGGCTCGGCTTGCCAAGTAAACTAATATGCTTGGCTAAATCATTCGCATCAATAAACTCTTGCTGTGAACCATTAAACTGATCGCCAACCTTCCACAGACGTACGGGAATATTTTGTTCTACCAGCTGTTTGACTACTTTTAAGACCGTATCAATATTTTTACGCTGATGGTTTGAACCCACGTTTAATAAGCATATTTCTGCTGAATGCTCAATATATTTGGCTCGCCACTCAGCAACGCTCTGTGACTCTAAGACTCTAAAACTAGGATCTACTCCGTTAAGAACTACCGCTACTTTTTCAGGCTCTACTTTTAGCCATTTAATGACATCTTGAGCTGTATTACTAGAAATAGTGATCGCGCCATCAGCAGCAGCAATACCTCTAACTGAGTGTTGCCAGACCGCCATGCTTAAAGCGGGAAAGCGAGACTGATCTTTGAGAATTTCGGGATAGACATACTGGACTAAATCGTGACAGGTAACTACTACAGATTTACCCGATTTTTTTAAGCCGTAGGCAACATGAGCATTGGTATGGTCGATAATGTGAAACAGATCAGCATCAAGCTGATTTACCGTACGGGGGTGATTGTAAAAACGTTCATAATATTTTTTGAGTGGATTGCCTGAATGCCAGAGATTTTCTAGGTCATCACTCCAGGGTTCGGGAGCCACTTCCACAATTTCCCAGTCTGGATGCACCGCTTTTAAACCTGCAATCAAATTATCGGCATAGACATCCATGCTAAAAGCAACTTTTGGTTCTCTTCTGACAATGGCAACTTGCATTGTGGCTCCTAAAAAGTGATTAATTAAAATTAGTAATTAAATATATCGAGCAATGAATTTTTGACGCTGCATCAGAGAAATAAATCCCCAACTAATCAAAAAGCTAGAAATTGCATAAACAGACATCGAAAAAATTGACACGCTTTTGGTAATCTGAGGGAAAAACTCAGCTAACAAAATATCTACTGCACTTTTGATAAAGGGGTGAATTAAATAAATTCCAAAAGAACAGGCACCCAAATTGGCAATATAGTCGTTGTTAGGAAGATATTTAGAGATAGCAATTCCAAACAATAAAAGAGAATAAGCAATTAGAATTTCACTCACAGCCTGTGGTAAAGTCTGCTCGGCAAAAATATTAGCCAGGATGCAGATTACTAGTAACGTTGCAGCGGTTGCTCGACTATAAAACCAGCGACCAATATTTTGCCGGAGAATCTGATTGACAAGTAAAGCGATCGCAAAATAAGGTAAGCAGCGTATCGCCCAAGATAAGTAAACTAAACCAATACGGACAGGTTGATAAACAAGGATATTTTGGGGTATTAGCTGCATCAGCCCCGAAAAAGCAGTCGTCGTATCAAGATTAATCGTTACCTGCGTTGATTAGCAGCTGATAGGCAACTAAGCTAATCAGCGAAAAAATTGTCAAAACTATAGTTTGATTTGGGAGCTTAGTTAAATAATTAGCAGCATGGAGCAGAACTATTCCTGCTAGTAGTAAAGGCATAAAATAAAGATGATAGGAAGCACCACCAAAAAAAAGCAGAGAAATTGGATTGGCGAACAGCTTGCCTATTTCTGCCATTTCATTACTAAAGAAGAAAACTGTGGTTTTCATGACCACATAAAACAGACTCCACAGCAAATATGGCAGTACAATTCGTTTGAACTTCTTCTGCCAAAAGTGGCGATCAATCTTTAACGGTAGTTTTCTAGTGCCGAAGTAAAAAGATGCTGCCAAAAAAAACGGTACGGCAAAGTAAAACAAGTAGCGAAAGCGAATAGCTGCTTCGGTGATAGGCAAACCCCAGGTTTCATCTCCTGAATGCACCAAAATTACCGCAAATGCTGCCAAACCTCGACATAAATCGATGCCGTTTAATCTAGTTGTTTTACTCATATCAATTCACGACAGAAACTAACTTTTGCCACTGTTCAATTAATCTTTGGGCAATGCGCTGATGGGAATAATATTGCTCAACCCGCTCGATCCCATAGTTCCCCATTTCTTCGCGCCAATTGCGATCGCAAATCAGGCGTTTAAGAATTTCTGCTAGGGCAACAGGATTACCTTCAGGAAAAACCAAGTCTTGGCAGTCAATCACATGGGGAATTTCACCACAGGTAGAACCAATTACGGGAATTCCCATCGCCATTGCTTCGATAATTACGTGACCAAACTGCTCTTTCCAGGTAGCAACGGTGCGAGAAGGTAGAACTAAGACATCAAACTTGCCTAGTTCAATCGGTGCTGCTTCATGGCGTACTGCACCACGCCAGATAACACGTTCGCTAATTTGCTGTTCGGCGACGGACTGACACAATTCCGCTTCGCTTTTACCCGAACCACAGATAGTTACCTGACAGTCAAGAGCCTGCTGTTTAAGCTGGCTGACGGCAGTAAAGAGGATATCTAAGCCTTTTTCTGGCACTAAACGTCCTAAAAAACCAATATTTAAAGTTGTTTGAGGCTGTCTTTTGGCTGGCGCAAATAATTCCGTATCTACTCCCATTTGGGGCATCACTTCAATTTCACCCTGATAATTCCAGTTACGCATTACCTCTGCGCCGTCTTGATTACCCGCTAGATAAATTTGGGTGGTGCTCATCACAAAGTTGCGTACCCAGCGACGCAAAGCAGGAAGATTCCGCTGCTGATTTTCCCAGCCAAAAACCACCATGGGCTTGCGATATACTTTTGCCCAAAAAGCTGCCTGTAAAGCCACGAGGGAAAAGATTTCTTCCTCCACCTGAATTACGTCGGGCTGAAAATCTTTGATTACCTGGCGAATCTTCCAGGGATTATACATATGTGCGCCAACTCTGCCCGAAAAAAGTACAGGGGCGGGATAAATTTTAATTTCAGGAAAAGGATTTTCTAATTCTAGAGTGCGATTCCATTCCGTTGCTTTCCAGTTGCTAGGAGCAAGTAGGGCTACCTCGACTTCTTCCGTATCGGCGATCGCTTTTAGCTTGCCCTGATTAACTCCGACTACATAAGTATGACTAATGAACAGAACTCGCAGCTTACGTTTGGTCGCAGTAGCTGAGCTTTTGCCGATAGTATTTTGCTTAATATTAACCATAATAATTAGTGATATATCAATCTACTGAACTTGTGTCATTCGTTGGTTTTGCTCAAACTTGAGGCGTTTTTTTTGCCATGCCAAGCCCAGTAATAAAGAGACTGACAGCATATAGCCAGGCTCTTCTAAATGAGTGAAAATAAAGCCAAGAATTACCGTCGCCAGCAGCGTAACCCTGAGAGAATTATCCAAACCAAAATTGCGCCAAACTAAGTAAGCCATATACAGATAGGCGCTCAAACCAACTAGCCCAATATCGCCCCAAATTCCTGCCCAGCCAAAAATAGGGCTAAACAAACTCGAACCCTTCGCCAGCCAAAAAGTATTAATAAATTCGCGGGACTCAGTCCCGATCGAAGTTGTGGTTGCCCCCAACGGAGCGAGAATGGCGCGATAATCCTGCATAAACCAAGCTCCCAGGCGACTCACGCCATGACCAGGACCAATGCCAAAGAGCCAGTTGCCGACGGAATCAAACTCCGTCAAAATTGCGTTGATCGAATAAAATTTGGTGAACCAGGCATCGCCATCTTCGCCATACAGTTCAGATCTGCCGACCCAGGCGTTAAAGGGGGCAAATGCTGGTACGTTTTGCACACACCAGTAAAAAACTAATCCCCCGATAATAGCTGCAATTAGCAGTTTGATAGTCTTATCTATATTTTTGAAACTGAAAGCAATTAGCAGCGCCCAGCCAATAAAATAGGCGAGAACTAGCTGTTTAGAGTCAGAAAATAAGAGCTGCCAGCCAGCAGCGGAAAAAGCAGCAATTCTGATCCACAGAGGAAAATTTTTGCCGTTGACTAAAAAGTAAATTGCAAAAGCAATGGATACGGATGCAGAAACATAATTCCCTGCACCTGAGACAAAAAATACACCACCACAACCATCTGTCCCGTCAAAGCCATCTGCATAAAGCTTGCCCATATCAATTAGGGGCTTCTGCACCGCAGCTAAGAGGAAATTGATTACCACCGATGCCATAAACCAGGTTTGGATTCTGTTGATCGACCTCCCTGACATGGGAATACAGACAATAGCGGTAATAAACATAATTGGCTCTCCCAACATCATGAAATTGGCAAGAGCATTAATTAAACCTGCCCCATTCCAAAAGGCGCTTGCCAAGTTGGTCATGAAAAAGATCAGCAAACCTCCAAGCAGGGTTTTAACCAGGGCAATCTGATGTTGATTTTTAGTGGGAGTCGTGGCAAGAGCAATACAAAAAACGATCGGCACAACTATGAAATGGGCATGAGCCAAAATCGAGGGAGCGGAAATTGTGGTGACAATAATACGTCCATAAAAGATGAGAGAAAAAGCAAAAATAATTAAGTTGGTATTGCTAGTCCAGGCTAGACTACCGCGATTTCTAGCTAAGGGTTGAGCGCTGTTGAGCATAATTAAATTGGTCAATTAATATAGTTTTTAATAAATAATCTTTAATTCATGGCGCTGCGCAGCTTGGTCACAGTCCAATTGATTAGTTTGGGGCGGTGGTGAGGAGCATAGAGCCAAGAAATTGCTGGTTTAGCTAGAAATAAAGGCATCCAGCCTACCCAAATAAACCAAAGACTATAAAAGATCCGCTTGGGCAAGTTAAACTCGGAATATTTCCACAGGCACTTAATTCCCCAGTAAATCAACTGGTCGGAACGATCTCCCTGGATGGGATGAGTCTGTGGATTAAGTCTAAAAGAGATAATGCGCGACCATAAACGACCAATAGAGCGAATTTCTAGGTCTGAAGGAATCTGATGTCCTAAATCTCTGGCTTTTTTACTTAATAAGTCGAAATTTTCGAGGTCATGACGGACAAAGCGTTTAAAGCGATCGCCTGTAACTGTTGCTAATGCCCACTGATTGCTGTCATGGACACGATAGACTCCTAAAGGTGATTCGATCGCCACCACTTCGCCATAAAATGGGACTTGAAAAGAGAGATAGTCATCTGCCGTAAGCTTATAGCGATCAGGAATGGGAAATAGATCCTGGAGCGCCCGGCGACTCAAAGCATTACCGCTAGTGGGAGTACTGATATAGCCGCCCCTTGACAACAAAGTTTGCCATACTTTCCCTTGGGATAAAGGTACGCTTCCTTGGGGTGAAGAGTAGCCCAAAGATTGTCCCTTGCCATCAACAACGCTGAGACGATAATGAATTTTAGCTAAATTCGGCTGCCACTGGGCGACAATCTGAGCAACGGCTTGGGGAAAAAGGTAATCATCGGAATCGAGAAAGATAATAATTTCTCCCTGGCTACGAGCAAAACCGCTGTTAAAAGCTGCTGCCTGCTTGCCGTTCGGCTGTAAAATCGGAATAATGCGATCGCCATATTCGGCAATAATTTGACGAGAATTATCCGTCGAGCCATCATCAACTACAATTACCTCCAGATGCTGATAGCTCTGGTTTAAGGCACTATCAATCGCTTCAGGTAAAAAGCGTTCGTAATTATAGTTGTTAATAATAATGCTGACTAAGATTGAGTCATTCATTTTACCGTTACCTCCGAAGAAAGTTGCTTGAGATCGGCAGTCGAAAAATCGCTAACTGTTGCTAAGAAACGTAGAGCCGTGGGTTTGGGAGCGTAGTGTTCAATTGCCCAAGATCGCCCAGCAACCGCAATCTGAGCCAGTAATTCTGGCTGTTCTCTCATGATGGCGATCGCTGATTCTAGATTATCTAAGTCGATGCCAACATAGTGTTTCCAGTTTTCTGGCATGACGGGCAACTCAAAGCCATACTGCTCAAAATCGACATGCAGAGTTACACAGCCCGCCGTCATTGATTCCCACAAGCGCCAGCTATCCCACTGTCCAATGCGGTTAGTTTTGATTCCTAACTTGTCGATCAGTTTGGCGGAATAATAAGCTGTAGAGTCCTGAGCGTCAGCTAGGTTGGGAGCGAGAAAAAAGCCACCAAAACAGGCACAGGCAGCAGAGTTTTTGAGCCGATGATAGTAGTTGGGATAGTGGCGTCTACCAGTTTGCACCCACTGCAAATAGTGATAAGGATCTGGCTCGACTACAGTTGGATCGTCGGCAGAGGTATCGACTCGGAAACATTCGCCCAGTTGAGGCACGAAGTGTTTCTGAATATAGCGTCTGAGAGAGTGAGTAAACTTTTTATGGCGGAAATTAACCAGTACAGATGCCTGCTTGTCCGCAAAAGATATCGGCTCCGCTAGCTCTTGGATCACCCTGGCAGAAAGTCCAAAAGCCCAGGGATATACATTGTCAGGATATTGAGTATGAGTCGTATAGTGAGGACGCAGAATATAGTCAAACTGCCTAAATTCAGGCTGCCAGGAGGCGCTTCTGATACCCGCAATACCGTCTTCACAGTCTAGATAAACGGTTTTATACTGGCGATTGGGGGCAAACAAATCTGGTGGCAAACAGCCGTGCTTCTCATACCATTGCCGTTCGATCGCGACGATATCGCAATCATGATGGATGACGTGAGGATCTGACTCCAATAAAAATCCACCATCGACGGACATCTGCCAATAGTCATTACTGGCATAATATTTAATGCCTAACTCCTGCATGCCTGTCGCAACATTGATAATTAAATCCTGGAAATAAGCGTTATCGGCTTGCCCTTCATCGATCGCCGTAAAAAAAAAGACTTTAGGTATACTCATCATAAAAACTCGTAATTAATTGCCTCCAGACATCTAGCCGACAGTCGTGTCTAGCACTACTTCCTGATAGCTACCAGACTTCAAAATGTGACCATTTTCTAACTGATAGATGCGATCGCAATGTTCGATTGTCGAAAGACGGTGAGCAATGATAATAATTGTCTTGGAGCCAGAAAGTGCCTTAGTCGCGTCGGTAATTAGACTTTCGGTTTCGTTGTCTAAAGCTGCGGTTGCCTCATCAAAGACTAAAATTTCTTTCTCGTGATAGAGTGCGCGGGCAATGCCGACTCTTTGTCGCTGTCCACCCGATAACAGAACTCCCCGTTCGCCAACGACGGTATTTAAGCCCATCGGCAGTCTGGCTACAACTTCATTTAGCTGGGCTGCAACTAAAACATGCTGCAGTCGCTCGCGATCAATCAAATTGTCAGGAATTCCAAAAGCAATATTTTTTTCAAGGGTGTCGTCAATTAAAAAGATTGACTGAGGTACATAGCCAATCAGGTTTTGCCAGGCTCTTAGTTGGGGATATACCGAAACGCCATCCAAGGTAATATCGCCACCCTGAGGGGAAAGTAAACCCATCAAAACGTCAACTAAAGTCGTTTTTCCCGATCCAGACTTGCCAATTAGCCCGATCGAATCTCCTTTATTAATCGTCAAAGAGATTTCTTGCAAAGCATTCCCTGCTGCACCAGGATACTTATAAACCAAGTTTTCAATCTTAATTTCCGACTGAAAATCCAGCTTTTCTTGTCTATCTTGGCTACTAGCTAACTGCGGAAATTCGGCATTCTGTTCCAAATCCTCCGCTTCTTTTAGTTCATTGTAAAGAGAGTCCAGAGAATGAATGTTATAGCGAATCACGCTAATACAGGAAATAGTATTACCCGTAGCAGGCAGTAAACGAATTGAGGCGATCGCAAAAATACCAAAAATTGAGGTCAGGTTTTGACTGTTGTCTTGGTTGAAAGTGACAAACAAAAAGGCAAAGACAATCAGAAAGCTAATAATTACCGCCTCAACAATATAGCGAGGTAAATTAGCATAACCAGAAGCTAAACCCATATTTTTAGCATATTTCCTGGCAGCATTGTTCATTTGCCCTTCAAAATAAGGCTCACAGCCAATAATGCGAGTCTCCTTTAGCCCTCCTAGTCCATGATTGAGGACACGGATCATCTCTGCTGAAGCATCAAAACCTTCTTTACCCCAGTGGCTTAATCTACCTTTGAGAGGATTTAGCACAGCCAAGGCGACTAACAAGACAACGGAAATACCGACAGAAGCTGCTGCATTCGTAGTTACCAAAAGAATTACTAAGGCAACTATTACCACCGCATTGGAAATGGCCGTCAGCAAAGATAAGACCAGACCGATACAAAAGCGATCGGTAAAAGTTACTACACTTTGAACAAGATTTGCTGAATTTCTTGATAGATGCAGAGTATAAGGTGCAGCTAAATAAGACTTCATCAACTTAGAAGAAAGATCTCCTTTTAAGCTATGAGAAAACTGAGCGATTGACTTTTGAGCAATAAACCCTAAAGCTGCTTTGATATAAAATGCAACTACCGTAAAAATACCAAAATAAAGAATGAATTGCTGGGGCGAAGTTAGTGCTGACTGCTGATAAATAGCATTAAGCCAGCTAGTTTTGGTAATAAAGCTAGAATCAGTCACCATCGCTGCAAAGGGTCCCATTAAGCCGACCCCCAACATCTCAAATACGGAGCTAATTACAAATAAACAGCTTATGCTCAGAAAAGCTTGGTGCTTACCTCTAGTTACGTAAAAAAACTTAGATAAAAATTGATTCATAATGACAAAAGCCTGTTTGTATTTAGATACTATCTATCTATATTTTTCAGATAGACAGATAGTAATCCAGACAAAATAGACAGTTTATTTTAAATATATTGGCTACATATATAATTCCCTTTATAACCTCAATAATTAGCTTTCGCAATTATATCCATGATCAAAAAGACCATTTTGTAGGCAAATAAAATAAAGAGCTTGTGAATTATTAAATCAAATTTTAAAGTTATGAATTATTGCTCATTTAAAAGTAGGCTTGCAAGTGCTAATTAAGTATTTAGGTTCGATGAATTAAGCGAAAATTAAGAGTAGAAAAATAAGATTGAGCAGCAAAATTTAACCAGCCGCTATCGATTTGACGATAAGGGATGACTGTCATTCTCAAAGGATCTAACATTTCCGCTAGATGCCCAATGACCAAAAATTAGCGACAGGATTATACTAGACAGGTTAAAAAAATAATCCAGATTTAGAGATTTCATGACTATCCTTCAGGATCGAGATAAACAGGTATTTTCTTCGGGTATTCTGCGTCTGGTTGGTTACGGTTTGCTATTGATGGCGCTAGTGGATCTGCTTTTTTTGTTGATTCCTCCCCAGCTCATGAATCCTCTTTGGGAATTTCAGACAATGGGGGCAATTATTGAGCGAATACCTGTGACGCTGTTGGGCATGGTTTTCATCTATTACGGAGAGAAAAGCGATCGCGCCCCGATTGAAGCCACAATCCTCAAGCTACTATCTTGGGGTTCTTTATTTGCAGCCGTGATTTTGATCTTGATGATTCCTCTTAGTATCAGCAATAGCTTTCGGATTTATAATCAGCACAACGCTACAGCCAATGCCCAGTTTGTGACCCAAAAAGATACGATTGAGCAGTTTAAGGAACAGCTACAGGCAGCTAGTTCTAGGGATGAGATTGGAGTGATCCTACAGCAGCAGGCAAGACAGCAGGTAAATATCCCCGATTCTGTCAATACTGAGAAGCTAAAAACAGATATTATTGCCAAATTACAAAACAATCAGGACAGTATTACTAATCAAGCTGAAGCATTTCGATCACAGAAAAAATCTCTGCTGCTCAAGAAATGCCTGAAGTGGAATCTAGGTGCATTGATTTCGTCAATTTTATTTTTTATCATCTGGAAAAGCACTGGTTGGGCAAGATTGATGGCAGTACGCAATGACAACTAAGAGGCGGATGAAGAGACGAGAAGATAAGTTAACTTTTTGCTTCTTAACTTAACAAGGATGTAATTTGAAACACCGTAAAACTAGGAGTTGGAATTGAGTTAGTTACA
>JBCBEA010000010.1:0-20248 GCA_038529195.1 Cyanobacteria bacterium J06600_6 | reverse complement strand
ATTCTAAGGCTTTTTAATTCACATTAGACGTTGATTTCTAAGTATTAACTAAGTAACTGGGTGAAATCAAATATAAGATGAAAAGTCTTTATTTCTCTCTCTGCTACATGCGGCACAGAGCCTTTGTCCTACTCCCCTGCTTTTTACCGTTTTATGATTGATTAACTGTGCCAACCTACTTAGTTAGTCTTGGCTTCAACTTAGATTGAAACTAGCCAAATATGAGATCGAAATCAGCTAAATATTGCTCAACCACTTCTTGGGGCTTACCAATCATTTTGACCTGTCCCTGCTCCATCCAAATTGCCTTCTGACAGTTTTCGCAAATTAATTCCATTGAATGGGAAACCAGCAAGATGGTAACGTCATCGCGCCAAAAATCCTGCATTCGCTGGCTACACTTATTTTTAAAGTTAGCATCGCCGACCGATAGTACCTCATCAAGAATCAGAATATCGGGCGATACATCAGTAGCGATCGCAAATCCTAACCGAGCAGTCATCCCTGATGATAGTCCCTTGACAGGAATCAGCGCCGAACTTTCTAACTCCGCAAATTCTAAAATTAGTTTGGCTCGCGATTTCATTTCTACTTGAGAATAGCCCAACATCACCCCATAGAGAACGATATTGTCCATCACCGATAATTCTGGATCAAATCCTGCCCCCAGCTCAATTAAAGGAGCAACTTTTCCCTTGACTCGAACTGTCCCTGTAGTGGGCTGTAAAATCCCTGAAATCAGCTTCAGCATGGTGGATTTTCCCGAACCATTTGCCCCAATAATGCCGACTTTTTCTCCCTTAGTAATAGTCAAATCGAGGTTATCAATTACTCTTTTCTTGGCAGGCTGACGATAGCTACCGTTAACAAAAGAGAGGACAGTTTTTTTGAGGTCATAAGAAAATTCTTCCTGAGTTCGTCGCCAGAGGGATACCCCATCTAATCTGATTGATTCTTGCATGATTAATTTATCTAGAGTAAATCCATAAACTGCGATCGCCATCTAGTAAAAGCGATCGCGCCAATCACCATGACAATCGATCCGCTAGCCAGACTATGAGCAATCAAGATTGGGTTAGGAAGATTTCCCGAGAGAACAATCTGACGAATACTTTCAATAATCGGCAGAATCGGATTTAAGATCAGAAACTTTTGTACAGCAGCAGGAACAATATCAGCAGGATAGAAAATCGGCGAACCCATTAATAAGACAAAGGTGACTAGCTCGTAGAAATAGGGCAGATCGCGAAAGAAGACATATAGTCCGCTCATCAATAAACCGACTCCCATGCAGACTAACACTAGACCCGTAACGGGTAAGAATAAGGCGATCGCGTTAAGAGGATTACGAGAAATAATCAGGGTTACAATTACCAGCAGGGGAAAAGCACCCAGCATTAGCTGAAAAACATTTGCCCCAATCGCTGCGAGGGGAAATATCGCTAGGGGTAGACGAATCTTATTGACTATACCGCCGTTTTCAACCACGCTACGAAGAGCCATCAGGGTGGAAGCAGAAAAGAAATTTACCACCACCAGACCAGTAAAGGCTGCCAAAATATAGTTAATAGTTGAATTGCCATAGTACTTAGCAAAAGCTGCCCCAAAAATTGCCGTATACAGCCCTGTCATCGCCAGAGGGTTGAGTAATGACCAGTAAATGCCCAAAAAAGAACCGCGATAACGTCTTTTCAAGCTGCGTCGGATTAAAACAACCAACAGCTCACGATACCAAAATAAATTCTTGTTTTGTTGCTGATTTAAAAAAGATCTGACCATATATTAACTGCTATAGCTGTCTCGTATGGAGTGTATTCTTTAATCAGCCCCATGACAACAAGACTAGCTAGCTTAATTCAATTAATCGTATTATGCCAGATCGGTTGTTAGTGGTTAGTAGATAGTCGTTAGTTGTCTTCTCGTCCCCAAATCTTAATCGGGCAAATCGTACTGACCAACAATCTTCTTCGCGTATTCAGGTACGTGCTGCTCGACTTTCTGGGGATAATTGCGCTTGAGATTAATATAGTTGCGCGTAAAGTGAGAATCAATCGAAAAGCGGGCATATTCCAATCCTTTTGGTCCAATTTTTTCGATGACTACTCCCATCATCTTTGCTGCCCACATAGGTAAAGTAACTCCTTTGTCGTAGGCAGGAATACTTTGCTGCACCGCATTATGGCGATCGCCTTGGGACATAACATCTTGAGTATCTAACTGGTCTTGAACCAAATCGAGCATTTCTTTGCCCGTATCGTTACGCACTACAATCCACTGCCAGCCGAAGGGTGCGCCCATATAGCCGACGACTAAATCGGCGAGGGAATTAACATAGTCAAAGCAGCTCATGCAGGAAGGAGCAAAGACATCTTTGAGCTGATTGGTCTTTAAACCGAAGAAAGGCACTTTTTCAATCGAGCCGCCTTCGTGCTTGAAGTGAATCCGAAAGTCTTGCATAAACTCATAATGCACCACGGTATCGGGGGAACGGCTGGTAGTGTCGAGAAACTTTTGTAGACCGTCACGACTGACATTATCTACGCAGGGAGTACCCAATATATAGAGTTTTTCAAGACCAAGCTCTTTTTCTACCGCTCTCAGAGCCTGAATTTGACAGCCAACACCAATAACTAACAGGCGTTTCATGCCTGACTGCTCGATTTGCTCTAAAACATTTAAATTAGGAGAAAGAGTGGGTTTGTTAACCTTAGCTGCTAAAACTTCTGCTGATGTTCTGGCAATCACGGGCATTGGTTGAAAACGGTCTTCGGCAGTATTTTGGACACATACTACCCCCTCTACCAAACCTTTCTCTAGCATTTCACAGGCGATCGTACTGACAATTCCCGTCCACTGCGCTCCCTCAATCGGCTGTTTCTTACGCGCAGCCATCATCTCTTGACTGACACCAAAATACCAGTCATCTTCATTTTCTAAGTCTCGACTGCGTCCATGGGCTGCTGTTTCTAGCTCCGCAATTTGCTGATTGAGAAAAGCACAGGCATCTTTAACATAGTGAACATAATAAGTGTCGCAAAGTCCACATTCGCTACAGAGTTCCTTAGCGGGACGACGACTACCTGGCTTGAGTGCTTTAGCTTTACGGTGCGGAGAAACAGTCATATAAAAACAAATATTAATTAGGCAATATCTGTCAGGTTAAAACAATAACCAGAGGCAGTACAAGGGATGCAAAGTTTCGTAATGGAAGATTAATGGAGATTTACTTAACTGATGTTACGCACCTCATCGATCTGTTTAAACAATGGACAATTTACAATGGATAATGGTCAATGCCTTAATAGCTATTTTTTTTAAAATTGATAGGAAAACCCAAGAGATACTACGGGATAAATATTGATAAAATCTAACTCATCTTCTAAATCCTCTTCCTCAGATTCCAAAGCGCGATCTGCAGCCTCTTCTACCTCCGCACGCAGAGATTCGGGAACATCATCAGATATATTGCTTGATATCTCTACTTCGGGAGAGCCACTAAACACAACCCCCAAATTCCACCAAAATCCCAAGCCTTTACCCGAACCGACCGCATTTCCCCCTCCAATACCAAGATAGGGAGAAACACTATTATTAATATCAATGTCTGCGTCAATAGTAGCCAGTTCATCAATATTAAGGTCGCGAATATCAACAGTTTGACCATCTATCTCCACATCTCCTAGCTCATCCGCTACGCGATCGGAAACGTTCGCCGTACCGTCAAAAGTATTGTTGCTCAAAAATGCGCCAGCACTGAGTCTGAAGCCCGAGCTTTTAAAAGGATGCAAATCGACGAGGGTAGAAACGTTAAACAAATTGAGATCGCCTTCGTATTCAAATTCAGTCTCCTCAATATCGATTCCTAAACCAAAAGCATTTACTCCTACCCTGGCATTAAAATTGGGGCTGATTTTGCGGACAATATGTCCTCCCAAACCCAAGGTGCTGACCTCTGGAACGATCGCCCAACCACTTTTTGACTGACGATTATCTTGGTTTATTTGCGGTACGGGAATCTTAACGGGCGACGGATTCACTTCTATTCTGTCTGGTGCCGAAGACGGTGTAACATCATCACATTGGGAGTTATAGGGATAGTCTTGACAGAACTTCTCTAGATCTAACCCTTTTTGAGCTAACTGCCAAGCCGGGATAGATATCTTTGATGACAAACGATAGGCAGACCAAAATAAATCATCTGTTTTGGGAGAAATGCGATCGGTCTGTGATTGCCAATATTTAAAGTCTGACTGGGGGTTAAGATCCGTTATTGCCTCTGCTACCGCAGGTTTAATGCCCCAGCTGTTGATTCCACTAAAGATAGCTGCAAAACTAATTCCTAAAATTGTTACGAGTCTAAATTTCATTTGCTATTTAACTTCCCACTCATCTGTCTGGCGCTTAGACTAACACCAATCAGCTTTAAGCTTCCTAATTATCTGCCTCAGTATTAATCCAATCAAGCTCAGACAGGCAAAAAAGCGACACAAGGAAATTTGTTTCCGTAACGTGATTGGAAGATAATGTGAACTTAAATTAACATTATTGTTGCCTAACACAGAATCAAACAGACGATCAATATTCTTGTAATTAATTTACATTTGCGATCTCTGTGATAGTATCTGGGTGATTCAAAGGCAAGAAAAATTATCGGTTATACTAATCGACTTATTGGTGAAGGAGTATATTAATCAAGTGCATACTAATCTTGATCGGCAGCTAAATCAAAGCAACAATCGATCGCAACCTCTAAAAATGGGGGTTATCGGTGTCGGTAATATGGGGCGACATCATGTTCGTATTCTCAGCTTGCTTAAAGATATTGAATTGATTGGTGTTTCTGATGTGGATCTAACCAAAGGAATCGAAATTGCCAGTCAATATCAAACCCATTTTTACGAAAACTATCAGGACATGTTGTCTGAGGTTGATGCGGTATGCATTGCTGTTCCTACTAGGCTACATCATGAAGTAGGCACTCGCTGTCTCCAAGCAGGAGTTCATATTCTGATCGAAAAGCCGATTGCTGCCGATCTTGGGGAAGCAGAATCATTGGTTAATTTGGCATCTGAAACGGGGTGTATTCTGCAGGTAGGTCACATAGAAAGATTTAATCCTGCTTTTCGAGAGCTGAGTAAGGTGATGCAAACCGAAAGCATTTTAGCTTTAGAAGCACGTCGTCTGAGTCCCTATAGCGATCGCGCTAACGATGTTTCGGTAGTCTTAGATCTAATGATCCACGATATAGATCTACTCCTCGAACTGTCTGCTGCTCCTGTAGTTAAACTGACCGCTAGTGGCAGTACCTCAAGCAATTCTGGCAATCTGGACTATGTTACCGCTAATTTAGGCTTTGCTAATGGTGTTGTTGCTACTCTAACCGCCTCGAAAATTACCCATCGTAAAATTCGCTGCTTGGCAGTTCACTGCAAGAATTCTTTAATTGAAACCGATTTTCTGACTAACGAAATTCTGATTCATCGTCATCAGTCTCAAAACTTTTCTGCCGAACAGCAAAAAGTCTTCTATCAACAGGATGGCACTACCGAAAAAGTTTACACCAGCAATGTAGAGCCAATCCATGCGGAGATTGAACATTTTGTTAACTGTATTCGTGGTGGAGAACGTCCTTCTGTTGGGGGAGAACAGGCATTAAAAGCTTTACGTCTTGCTAGCCTGATCGAACAAATGGCTCTTGATGGTCAGATTTGGCACGGAGGTCAAGAAATTAGTTCTCCTACCATGTCGATTATCTAAAAATTGAGGAGAATTGCGGTTAATACATCAAGCACATTCTAGACCAGCATTATTTCTCTGAATTTTGTATCATAGCAGACATTAATTTTTTTCCGAACGTAGAAATATTAGGGCAAAGCAGAAAACTGTTATTCATATTCTGTTTGTCATTAAGGTGTGAGAAAAAATTTAAGATGAAAATAAGCAAGCAGCCCGTCTTGTTCGGCACTGCCACGTTGTTGTGCGCGAGCTTGTTAGCAGCTAATTCCGTTAACGCTCAGGAGGTTGATCTTTCTAGTCCCGATGCGATCGCCGATTACGCTAATTTTAAATCAGGCGGAAATCGTAACTTAAGTAATGTTGCCAATCCTTCACCCATGGGACAGGTAACCAACGTTAATCAGTTGAGAGACGTTGCTCCCACGGATTGGGCATATGAAGCTTTACGTAGTCTCGTAGACCGCTATGGCTGTATTTCAGGTTTCCCTAATCAAACTTATCGCGGTAACCAACCCTTAAGTCGTTACGAATTTGCTGCGGGCTTGAATAGCTGCCTCAATCAAATTGAACGTCTGATTGCTGCGGGTGGTGCTAATGTTGAGCAGCCTGACCTCGAAAATGTAGAGCGTCTCAGCCAGGAATTTGAAGCCGAGCTAGCTAGTCTCGGTGGTCGAGTTGATGAAATTGAAAGTAGAACGGCGATCGTTGAAGATAGCCAGTTTTCAACTACAACCAAGCTTAAGGGTGAAGTCGCTTTTCAAGTTGCTCAAGCTTTTGGAGATGAAAGTGCCGATGGTTTGGACAACGAGGGCGCAGATATTCAGGGCAATGCGGATCTAGATTCTGAAGTTGTCTTTACTAATAAAGTTCGTCTACAGTTAGTCAGCAGTTTCACAGGTAAAGATAAGCTATTTACTCGCTTAACCTCAGGTAACATCGGCAATTCTTTTCAAGGGGTAACCAACACCAGAGAAGGTCGTTTTGCTCAAGATGGACCTGGTGGTAATAATGTAACAATCGATCGCCTCCACTACAGTTTTCCTGTTGGCGAGAATCTTAACGTTACGGCAATGGCAGTATTGGGAGCGCACCATTTCTATGCCGAAACTTTTAACTCTGGCTTGAATACAGGTGGTGGTGCCACAGGTGCCTTGACTCGCTTTGGTGAGCGTAATCCTATCTATCGTCAGGGTATTGCTACTACTTCTGCTGGTATTGGCGCTAAATATACGGCTGGTGACAAGCTAGAATTCTCAGCAGGTTATATTGCTCCAGGAGCAGCGGTAACAGCTCAAGAAAATGGTTTAACTGGAGGCAGTTTTTCCGCTTTAGGACAGGTTACACTTAAGCCTATAGAAGGTTTGAAAGTTGGTGCTACTTACATTCGTAGCTACGATACAGAGCAAGGAAGTGGTATTAATCGCCCTCCTTTCCTTTTTGGAGGAACGGGCACTAATGCTGCCAACCTTAGAGGTGTAGGTGTAGCGTCTCCTGTGGCAACCAACACTTTTGGCGCTCAGTTTCAGTTCGATCTCAACCCTAAAATTAGCATTCGCGGTTGGGGTGGCTATACCGATGCGACAATCATCAATGATGGGGATAGCAATAATGGCAGCGCGGAGATTTGGAACTATGCAGCAGCATTTGTACTTTCTGACGTAATTAAAGAAGGTAACTTAGCTGCTCTAATTGTTGGTGCAGAACCTTATTTAGCATCAATTGATGCTGATGGCGTTAATGGTGATGAGGAAATCGAAGCTGATGTTCCAATTCACGTTGAAGCTTTGTACAAATACCAGTTTAGCGATAATATTTCCATTACACCTGGGGTTATTTGGCTGCCAACTCCCAACCAGGATGGTGACAACAGCGACATCGTCATCGGTACAGTGAGAACTACCTTTACTTTTTAGAAGTCTAATTATTAGAAGTCTAATAAAATTAGTTCTTTTCGATTTGGAAAGATCAAAAATATCCAACACACTTAGGTTAAAGACGGCATAATCATCACAGCTCGTCTTTAACCTTTTTTTGCTGGTTGGACATTGTGGATTTGATCGTAATCGCCAAAATCAAGCTAAAGTATAAAATCAGCGAAACTGCTATGATTTTGAATCACAGCTAAGATATACTGGCGACTTAGGATTAATAGCTGATAATATAGGCGATGCCTCTGGTGGATTAAGAGAAAGATTATGGCTCTAGTTGTGCAGAAATATGGCGGAACATCGGTGGGTTCGGTAGAACGAATTCAGGCGGTAGCCAACAGAATTAATCAAGCCGTACAGCAAGGAGACAGTCTAGTCATTGTCGTCTCCGCAATGGGTAAAACAACAGATACCCTGGTTAAGCTAGCTAATGAGATATCGAGCAGTCCCTGTAGCCGAGAAATGGATATGCTGCTGTCAACAGGCGAGCAGGTAACGATCGCTCTACTGAGTATGGCGCTACAGGAACTCGGACAGCCAGCCATCTCTCTAACCGGAGCGCAGGTGGGAATTGTTACAGAAGCAGAACATAGTCGCGCCCGCATTTTACAGATTTGTACTGACCGCATCGAACGTCATCTCAACAAGGGAGAAGTTGTAGTCGTAGCTGGTTTCCAGGGGGTAAGTAACAGCAAAGATTTAGAAATTACTACTTTGGGTCGCGGAGGTTCAGACACCTCGGCTGTAGCCTTAGCAGCCTCCCTCAAAGCCGACCGCTGCGAAATTTATACTGACGTACCAGGAATTTTAACTACCGATCCGCGCCTCGTTGCTTCCGCCCAGCTCATGCCAGAAATTACTGCTGACGAAATGTTAGAACTGGCAAGCCTAGGGGCAAAAGTTCTTCATCCCCGAGCCGTAGAAATTGCTCGCAATTACGGTATGCCTTTAGTTGTTCTTTCTAGCTGGAGCGATCGCCCTGGAACCAGAGTTGTTTCTCGTTTACCCCAACCCCGCTCTCTACAGGGAATGGAAATTGCTAAGGCAGTAGACGGTGTAGAAATAGACAGAGATCAGGCAAAAATTGCTTTACTACGAGTTCCTGATTTTCCTGGGGTAGCTTCTAACCTGTTTGGAGAAATTTCTAGTCAAAATATTGACGTGGATCTGATTATTCAGTCAATTCACGATGGTAATACCAATGATATTGCCTTTACAGTTGCTAACCGTGTCCTCAAGGCAGCCTCTGCCGTCGCCGAAGCGATCGCCCCCACTCTCAAGCTCGATTCCGAAGCGAATAATCAAGCAGAAGTAACTTTAGACCGCGCCATTGCCAAAGTTGCTATTTCTGGAGCGGGTATGATTGGTCGTCCAGGCATCGCAGCCAAGATGTTTAAGACACTGGCAGATGCGGAAATTAATATTCAAATGATCTCCACGTCGGAAGTCAAGGTCAGCTGTGTAATCGAAGAATCAGAATGCGATCGTGCTCTGCATTTGCTCTCTCAAGCGTTTGACATCGACCTCAGTTCTCAAAAAGAAATTAAACAAAGTGAGTATCAGGGCAAGCATCCTCCCGTACGGGGGGTGGCTCTCGATACCAATCAGGCTCGTATTGCGATTCGCCATGTGCCAGATGCTCCAGGTATGGCAGCTAAAATTTTTACCCTACTGGCACAAAATAATATTAGCGTCGATGCGATCATTCAATCTCAACGTTGTCACATAATCGACGAGCGACCTACCCGCGATATTGCTTTTACTGTAGCCCAGTCAGATGCGGAATTAGCCTGCGAAGTAATTAGAGAATTAGATCGGCAAATTGGCTGCGGTCAGGTATCGGGAGACACGGCAATCTGCAAACTGAGCGTCGTGGGTGCGGGTATGGTTGGTCATCCAGGAGTAGCAGCGAAATTCTTTGCTGCTCTAGCCCAAAAGAAAATTAATATCCAGATGATTGCTACCTCGGAAATCAAAATTAGCTGCGTCATTGACGAAACTCAGGGAGTTGATGCTCTAAAAGCAGTCCATGAAGCTTTTGGTTTGGGAGGAAAAGAACAGGTGACAGTTCCCGTCTAGTTCAAGATTGAAGGACATACAGGCAATTTAATTGTTTAATTGATCGTGTTAAAAGAGTCGATCATTTTTTCTACCGTTGGCAAATAGCGATCATAATCTTCAGGCAAGGCGGTGTAGGTTACCACATAAGCTCGGTTACCATTCAGCGACCAAACCTGCATTCTCTGCACGGAACGACCATTTTCTTCACCTCGGTAAACAATTTGTCGAGCTTCATCTTTGCCTAATCTCACTTCTTGAGCCTGCTGGATATCTGGATCGGATAGCTGTCTGATTTCAGCTAAAGATTGCTCCGTATAGGCTGATAAAGATAAGTCGCTAGGCAAAGTTTCGACTAAAACACTGACTTTTTCTTTGAATCGATCTGCTTCATTCACCAGAGGTGAGAAAAAGATTACCCCCGTGGCAAAAAAGTCATCCCGATTTTGTTTCGACCATTTTTGAGGATAATCTACCCGAAAGCCCTGATTCTGATTTTCATATGCAGATAATTCAATCTTAGGCTCCCGATCTCTTTGCTTCACTAACACCCAGCCTCCCAAGCCTGCTAATAAAGCGAGCGCCATCGCGACAATGGGCAAGATTTTAAATCTCGATTTTGATGATTTACCAGCTTTAGATTTTGAAGTGGAGGGAGCTTGAATCTTACTGGTAATTACTGTTTCTGAAATGCTGGGATTTACTACCTGTGGTGAAGTTAGACCGCTGATGGCTGCTGTTGTTTTACTTTTGCCCGATTGAGCAGTAGAAGCTGGAACTGACGACGGTTCTGTTTGCTTCTTGGCAATAATTACGGTTTCTTTACTATCGTTTTGAGCTGCATCTAGCTGTTTTAAATCCGATAAGACAACTCCTGCGGAAGTATATCGCTCTTGATGGCGGTAACGTATCATGCGATCAAGCAGATCTAAAAAGCGAGGCTGATAATTAACGTCTCGACTGAGTCGATTACGCCAAATTGTCTCACCATCATCATCGATTGCTAGTTCTTTAGGGTTGACCCCAGTTAAAGCCTGAACCGCAATTATACCCAAAGCATATATATCACTGTAGAATCCAGGACGACCCATCATCTGCTCCATTGGCATATATGATTTTGTACCTACCGCTACAGTCTGTTTTACTTCTCCTGCTGCGTCGATAATTTGCGTACTTACCTGCTTAACTGAACCGAAATCAATCAGAATGATCTTATTGTCTTGAGTACGACGCATTAAATTAGACGGCTTTAAATCGCGATGAATCACGCTGTTTTGCTGAACGATCAGCAATACTTCTAAGGTATCCTGTAGCAGAGCTACAGTTTCGCTTTCAGACCAGGGTTTTCCAGGCAGAATTTCTTGACTTAAATCGTGTCCTTCAATTAATTCTTGGACTAAAAAAAATTCGTTGTCCTGCTCAAAATAAGCCAGAAGTCGCGGAATGCGATCGCAGTGACCCAAGCGATTCATGATTTCGGCTTCTCGATTAAACAATCTCCTGGCAACAGCTAAGGTTTGCTGATTAGCAGTTTTAGGCTTGAGCTGTTTGACAACACATTGGCTGTCGAAGCACTGCTGATCTTGGGCTAAAAAGGTTACCCCAACACCACCCCGACCTAATTGTCTGACGACGTAATAACGTCCCTGAATAGTTTGTCCTACAAGATTGTTATCCATCGACACAGTTGTCTAAAAGAAAGTTCATTCACGGTCATAATAGGCTCTGTCTTTTGCCGATTTTACGCCCAGGCTGATACCAGTGTAAAACCGCTACGCAACTTGCAAAGCAATTTCTGATTAAGACTCCCTAATTTTAATACCTACTTCACTCATGCGCGAGGTTAAAGATAACTTCTAACCTGTAGTTGGTTAGGTAAACCCGATACTTGATCTTGAATAAATCAGACAAATACCTCAAAAGTTCAGGGTGACATTTTTATTTCCACTCTCACTTTTAAACCTGACTGTTCATATCTGACTTAGATAGCTGAGATTTTTAGACTTTGCCTTCAGATGTTAACCAATTGTCTACTGCTAATTGATTACGACCAGCTTTTTTAGCTTTGTAAAGAAGACTATCGGCTGCTTCAATTATAGTACTGCTTGGCTGCTTTGGTTTGGGAATTCTAGTGGTTATACCAAGACTGAGAGTGACGATGCCACTTACCGGAGAAGTAGAGTGGGCTAAGTTTTTAGAAGCTAGCTGTCTAACAATATTATGAGCTAAAAACAAGGCTCCAGGGGCATTTGTATTCGGTAAAATCAAGGCAAATTCTTCGCCACCATAACGAGCGACTAAATCTGCTGGTCTCCTGGTGGACTGCTGAAGTATTTGAGAAATTTTTTGTAAACAGCGATCGCCCTGTTGATGTCCATAGGTATCGTTATAGGCTTTAAAATAATCTACATCACAGAGAATTAGGGAGAGTGGCTGTCCTTCCCTGGCGAGCCTTTGCCACTCTTTGTCTAAAACTAAATCGAAATAACGCCGATTAGCAATACCCGTTAACCCATCCAAGATAGCCAGCTGATGCAGTTTTTGATTAGCAGTTTTTAGCTGACCGCAAAGCTGTGAGTGTTGAATGGCAATAGTTACTTGCGAGGTTAATTTGCGTAACCAATCAATTTCCCAATCTTGCCATCTACGAGATTGACGAGCATTATAGGCAACTACCATGCCCCACAGTCTTTGCTGCTGATCTTTAGAGGTGGGGGTATTTTCCCTTAAGGAGTCTGCATCTAAGCTCAAGTTATCGGGACTTTCTTGGTCAGATTTTGGCAACCGAACTGGCAGAATTAAATAAGAGCGGACTAGCTGAGGCTCTATAATCTGGAGATCTTGAGGGTGAGGGAGAAAAGTGTCTTCGACGACTTGTGGCGCAGCTGATGCGGATAGAATTGCTTGAAGAGAAGGAAAATTAACTGTATTAATAAACTGATCGATTGCCAGCAAATCAAGTTTGGCGCTGACAGATGGAGCAATTACTGTTGTTTCCGCCAGCTCTTTAGACTCGCACCGATAAATTAGAACTCGATCTGTCTGAGAAAATTCTTGAATTACCTGAGCTGTAGTTTTTAAAATTGTTTCTAAATCAATAAAACTGCGAATTCGATCCAACATTTGTTTCATCAATGCTTCATTGCGGATTTTAAATTCAGTCTGATGTCTGATGATGCCGTACTGAACTGCACGCCATAAGCTTTCCTCTGTCAGGTTTTGTATCGTTAGACAGTCTTGCGCTCCAGATTGTAGAGCTTTAGTTGCAAAATTCAGGCAGGTAGAAGTAGTCAGAATCAGAATTGGAATATGAGGCGCTTGCTTGCGGAGAATTTCTATCTCGGCTAAAAACTGAATCTCATCTGCAGATGGACTCCAAAGGATGGTGTCAATATTAGTTGAGGCTAGTAAAGAGATCGCCTCATCAACTGCTCGTACTTTATATAGGCTAATTTGACTATCCTGGTATTTTTTTAACCGTTGAGCTAATTGGTGAGCATCTGCCAGATTTTGTTCCACCAGTAATATGCTCAAAAACCGATCTTCCACTGTTTTAATTGATGAGGTGCTTATGGATTAGGAATATACAATCTAAATTGATTTTGGCTCAACTATGAAAACTACTATTCGAGTTCTTTCTCATACTTCCAAAAACATCAACTTATTAAGTAAAAATTCACTTCATTTAAATTAGCATATCGATGTAGTTTTTAATAAAAAAACAGAGAGAACTTCTCTCTGTTAATCAGTTTTCGCTATGTTTTAGCCTCTATTCTTCGGTTTCATCCTCCTCAATTGGGGGAACAGGAGCCACCGCAGCGATCGCATCATCTTTATCTAGTCTTTGAACTCTTACTCCTGTAGCATTGCGGGACTGGAGAGAAATTGCCTGAACTGCTTGGCGGATCATAATTCCACGGTTAGTGACAATCATCAGCTCATCGTCCGGATTGACAATATCGATTGCTACCAGGCGATCGTCGTCAGACTTGAATTTAATCGCTCTAACTCCCATTCCAGCCCTGTTTTGGAGACGGAACTTGCCGATTGGCACTCTCTTGCCATAACCATTATTTGTGATTGCTAGCAACCAAGGTCCTTGGTCTACGGCTTCGTCTACTAGCTCTTCATCACTGTCATCCTCATCGAGATCTTCACTGCTATCAATCGTCGCCACAATCTGAGCCGGAATGATGTCCATGCTAATCAGTTCATCATCACCCTTGAGCTTCATCGATTTAACGCCCTTAGTTGATCTGCCTAAAGGTCGAAGCTGCTGACTATTGGTATAGAAGTGAATTGCCATACCTTTACGCGTACCAATAATTACGCTATCTTCATTGCTCGCCAAACGTACCCAGCGCAGCTCATCTTCATCCTGCAAGGAGATTGCAATTAAACCATTAGAACGGATGTTGGCAAAAGCTGAAAGAGCAGTTTTTTTGATATTACCCTTACGTGTCAGCATTACCAAATACTCATCTTCAGTGAATTCGCTCACCGCTAGCATTGAGGTTATTTTCTCCGATTGGGATACGGGTAGCATCTGCACAATCGGAATGCCCCTCGCCGTGCGAGAAGTCGCGGGTATCTGGTAAGCATGGAAGGAATAAACCACACCGCGATCGCTAAAGAACATTACTGTATCGTGGTCGCAGCAGGTCATAAAATGTTCTATGCCGTCGTTTTCCTTCATTTTGGCAGCAGCCTTCCCCCTAGTGGCGCGACTCTGAGCCTCAAAGGTACTGACGGGCATCCGTTTGATGTAACCCTGTTCCGTCAATAAGATGACTGACTGCTCGTTAGCGATTAAATCTTTGTCTAATAGCTCTCCTTCTCCCTGAACAATTTCTGTCCTTCGAGGAGTTGCATGAATATTTTTAATCGTCGTTAATTCCGACTCGATAATCTCTTCAATCCGCTCTCTCCGAGCCAAAATATCGTTGAGGTCGGTAATCTGAGTCTGGAGATCGTCGTGTTCAGCCTGAATTTTTTCTGCTTCTAAAGCGGTTAAACGACGTAGCTGCATCTGTAAAATTGCATCGGACTGAGTTGCCGATAGACCGAATCCTTCAACTAACTCATTTTTAGCGCTAGCCGTATCTGCCGCTCCGCGAATTAAGCCAATAATGGCATCAATATTCTCTAGAGCAATTAATAGACCCTGGAGTAGATGATCTCTTTCTTCTGCCTTGCGAAGCTGGTAGCGAGTACGGCGAGTGATTGCCTCAACGCGAAACTCTAAAAATACCTCAAGAAAACGACGAATTGTCAGCAGTTGCGGATCGTTGCTCACCAACGCCAGCATGTTCGCCCCAAAGTTACACTGAACTGCCGTTTGCTTGTATAGATTGTTTAACACTACCCGAGGGTAAGCATCACGCTTGAGCTCGATTACTACCCGCATGCCCGTGCGATCGCTCTCGTCTCTGATATCGGAAATACCGTCGATACGCTTATCGTTAACCAGATCGGCAATTTTTTCAATCAGGGAAGCCTTGTTAGTTTGGTAGGGCAGTTGAGTAATAATAATCGCGTCTTTGTCAGCTCTACCACGTTGAGAAATGGTTTCAATCTCTGCTACTCCCCGCATGGTAATTGAACCACGACCCGTAGTATAGGCTTCCTTAATGCCTGATCTGCCAATGATCTGTCCTCCCGTGGGAAAGTCAGGTCCTTTGATGTACTGCATCAAGTCTAGATCGGTTAGTTCGGGGTTATGAATTAACGCGATCGCCCCATCAATTACCTCTCCTAAATTATGGGGAGGGATATTCGTCGCCATACCGACGGCAATTCCCGAAGAGCCGTTAATTAGCAGTTGAGGAATTCTGGCAGGCAGCACAATTGGCTCCTGCTGCGAACCATCAAAGTTATCGGCAAAATCTACGGTTTCGGCCTCAATATCTCTGAGCAGGGAATCTGTCGCTAAAGCCTGAAGGCGACATTCGGTATAACGCATCGCTGCGGGCGGATCGTTATCAATCGACCCAAAGTTACCGTGTCCGTTAATCAGGGGATTTCTCATTGAAAAATCCTGCGCCATTCTGACTAAAGCATCATAAACGGCAGTGTCACCATGAGGATGATATTTACCTAGTACTTCCCCCACGACACGGGCGCACTTACGAAATGGTCGATCTGGGGTTAGTCCTAGTTCGTACATCGCATAAAGAATACGACGATGGACTGGTTTTAGACCATCCCGAGCATCGGGCAACGCCCTGCCAACAATTACGCTCATCGCATATTCCAAATAGGAACGCGACATTTCGTTACTTAGATCGGTGGGAATAATCCTTTCCTGGGAAGTGGTCATATTCTGAAAAACTCCAAATATATGCAATAATTTGGATTAATGGCTGATAAACTCCACAAGCTTCTCTTTTACAGCCAGTAAAGCCCAATATAGTAGCATTTTATCTTCAAATTATAGCACATTTTAAGCAGGGATTGGTGGCATAAAAAGCTTGCTACAGCTAGCACACAAGTCTTTTAGTTATGCAATAATTCTTAAGCTCTATTTCTGATTTAGCCGACGCTGTAGTTTACCTCTTAACTGGGTCAGTTTTAGTTGCCATAGACGCTGAGTAGTAAGGGAGGGAATATCTGCTGCCAGACGAGGCTGACAGTCAAAAAAGTGATTAATTTCCTTTAAAATTACTTCTAATCTGGCGACTAAACGATCGCCTCGATATTCTGCCAATAAGGCAGCCGATTGTGCCGAGTCAGGATTTGATAGTTGCAATACCATTTCGATCCGCGCTAAATCGTACTCTAAAGCATAACCAGCAATTTTATGACAGTTAAAACCAGGGTCGAGATAGTCTGCTAGTCCATGATTGAGGCTCGAAAAAACCTGACAGCCACAGGCGATCGCCTCTAGAGGCGGTAAGCCAAAACCTTCTGTCACACCATTAGTTGCCCAGTATTCTGCCGAGTCATAAAGATAAATCTGACTACGGTTAAATAGTCCTGCCAAATCCTCTACATAGCGATCAACAAGCTCAACTCGATAGCGACTTTGCAGGGCAGGAACGAGCTGTTGAAGCAAGTACTCGGAAGACTTGCGTGTCTGCACCAAGATCTCTATTTCTCGCTGCTGCTCAAAATTCTGAAACTCATCGCTAATTTGATTTGGGAGATAATAGATTAAATTATTAACTGCTTTTGCCCCCCAATAGCCCATCGTATTACGGCTAACAGTAATAATTGGCACGTTGCTAGGTAGAGAAAATCCGTAGTTGGAGCTATGAGCATGATAAACAACGTTTTGCCCTTGAAGTTTAGTCATGATTTTAGGCACGTCAAAACCCCAGCCAATTATAAAAATTCCTGATGCGGGTTCAATCCGAGCTAGAAGATCGGCTAAAAAAGTTTTATTTGTTTCTCGCTGACGATAGGTAACGACTTCTGCTGTGCATAGCTGCTGGGCTAATTTACAAGTATTTAATTCTGCCCACAAACCGCCTCCACCAAATTTACCCGATGTTCCTGGTACTAAAAAATAGAGTTTGCGCATAATTATTATGGGCAGCTAATTATTCTTACCCCTGAAGGAAAAGTAATAGCTAATTGTCAACTGTTCCTTGTCCATTGTCCATTGTTAACAGCCAAATAATAAAAGTAGTTCCTGCATTTCCCCCAGACATTTCGTTAGGGCTAATTAATTCAATATCTCCCTGCATTTTTAGGGCTAGCTCTTTGGCGATCGATAGCCCTAAACCCGTACCGGGAATATCGCCCTGAGCCTGAACCCCGCGATAGTGCCGTTCAAAAATGCGTGGCTGATCCGCTTCGGGGATTCCTACTCCCGTATCCTCGATCGCAATACCTAGATAATTTGGCTGTCGCCGTCTGCAGGATAGCTTTACTTCCCCTCCCTTGGGAGTGTACTTGAGAGCATTATCAATTAAATTATTTAAAATTTCTCTTAATGCCTCGAAGTTTCCTGTAACCAGAGGGAGAGCTTCTGGCAAATAATTAACTAGTTCGATTTCCCTTTCTAGGGCAATTGCTTCAGCTGTATTCAGCAGAGGGGTAAGGATTTGAATTAGATCTACTGAATCTAGTTCTGTGACTGAGCTTGGTAACAAAAAGCTACTGCGGTCTATATTGTGTCGTTCAGTTGCGAGAAGAGTTAAAGAATGATCGGCTATTTTTTCTGCTGGAAGCTGTTGTGATTCTGCTTCAAACTGCTCTAGTAGCTCTTGAAAGCGATCACTCTGGGCAATGATATTTTGCACGATTGGATGATTACGATCGTTAGGAAGAATACGCTTCAGCACTAATTTCCCAAAGGTACGGATAGCAGTTAGAGGATTTCTGAGTTGATGCAGCAGATTGTCTAGGCGATCGTGTTCTATGCGTCGCAAATTTTCCTGTACCGCCAAATCTTCTTGCGACCAATGATATTGAATTTCGAAAAAGCGGGCGATCGAAATTGTTCTGACAATGTCTTCAATTTGCTGAAGCTCATTTGACTGCCACTCTCGATCCGATCGTCCTGTTACCAGCAAACCAATAAAAGTTTCTTGGTGTACTAATGGCAGAATGACCTGTTTACTTTCTGCGGTTTGTAGTCTCCAGCTTTCGGCTTCTGTGGTGTTAACAGCCTGCCGATCAAGCAGGTATTTTGGCAGCAGACGACTCATAAACTGAGACTGAGATGAACGCCAGATCTCTGATAGTTCAATTGGCGGTAGTTCTCGAAAGCTGCGATCGCCCTGTTGAGGATTAATTGCGAAGGGAAACAACTTACCCTGACCACCCTCACTCATGTTATCGGTCAAATAAATCACTGTCCATACTGCACCTAACCCCTTAGACAGCAAAGATATCTGGGACTGGCATAAAGCAGAAAATTCAGGACTAGAAATATGATGGTTCAATGATTAATCTTTAACAAACTATAGTTCTGGACAGATATTAGACAGATAATAATTTAATTGCTGCTAAATAGATATTACCTTAGTTGCGATCGCCGATTTTTCTTTCGGTGCTTTTCAATATAGTCTCATCTTCAAGTAACAAAAAGTTAGAAACATTATATTTTTTAGCTGATTTTTGAGCTAATTTTTAAAGTCAACTTTCTAACGATAATCAATCAAATGGGTGGTTGATTTTTTTTGTTCATTATGATACAATCAGGGTATAAATAGTAACTAACGACACAGTATCCAGTAAGTATATTTTAGGAGGTCAAGGGGTTGGCAAGGAAACGCAAGCGCAAAAGCCGTCGTCGCCAGGAAGGTCGTAAAATTTTAGAAGTTGTCCCTCAACATCGTATTGAAAGTGGAGAGGAAAAGCCCGTCACTGCAGCCCGCAATCATATTGCTTCCCTTGGCATACAGCCTCCAGCAGTCTTAGTGGTTAAGCGAAACGAACACACCACAGATCGTTATTTCTGGGCAGAAAAAGGATTGTTTGGCGCTCAGTATGTTGAAGAGAACCATTTCCTTTTCCCTAGTTTGCAGTCAATAGATTTGCAGGAATGGGAAGGAGACAAAGCCGTGGCTACAGCTAACAGTTCTCACTAGTATTTATACTTAGATAAAATGCTTTAGTCAAGGAGGTAGAGTTAAGCTCTATCTCCTTTTTTATTTGAATATCACTGATTAAAATTTAAATTGAACCTAATCTTTTTTTGCTCCTAGAAACAAGAGAGAACAATAACATAAATATGTTTCTGGTGATTTTGTCTCTTCGTTAGGGTCGCAATCAAGAAAAAAGGTCTGGCGACTTTAGTCAACTGTTTGAACGCTCAGGTTTTCCTGTAGCTGAATTAGCTCATCTCGGTGGGCTACGATTCTGACTAGACTTTGGCTATCGGGCTGAGTTATAACCTGCAGCAAGATCTTTTCCCAACGACCAGCTTTCTGCCAGTAAAATATTCCAGCAGCGGGAGCGAATGAAAGCAACAGCCAGGAGAAATGATTAAGATTGGGAAATAAAAGAAATAATACGAACGTTAAGCAAGATAAGCCAATAATAGCGAGGAATGTCAGCAGAGCAGCGAGAAAAACACTTGGCTGAACATATCCCGAAAATGTTACTTCTTTCTTCTGTGAGTTGACTGAGGTGAGTTTGTAGGCTCTGGCTTCAAAATAATTACGCAGCTTTTCAATTAGTATATCTTCAGACTTCTCAGGGCGTAACTGAATTCGTTTGGTGCGATCCTTAACAGAAGCACGAATGAAAAAGAACAACCCGATCAACATTAATAGAGTCAGGAAAAAGGTAGAAGAAACGACTGGCAAATTCACGCTAATTAAAGTTTTATTAAATATTATGACAATACCATAATATATGAAATGCTTTTCTCACAAAAGGAAAAAAATCTGATAATCATTTAAGAATTAATCAAAAAATTGTCTCTATTGCAACCTTGTATCTGAGCTATTGAGAATAATCATTTGCGATCGCTGTAGTAGTGAGTGTAGTAATCAGAATTGGTAAAACCGATCGCTCTTTGCTCAAACAAAATATTGAAAATATTCAGATGTCTAACGTGCCGATCTTAGGGG
>JBCBEA010000009.1:0-20321 GCA_038529195.1 Cyanobacteria bacterium J06600_6 | reverse complement strand
CATCGAGATGCGGAAAAAGAATCCCGTGAAAATAGGCTAAAAGAAATCAATCGGGCTATTACAGAAGCAAATATTAACAACATTACTGTGGTCTTATTCCTGTCCGCATGTTGGAAGCATGGCTATTGCTTGATGAAAACGCTATTCGCAAAGCAGCGGGTAATCCTATCGGAAAATGCAGGCTAAAATTGCCTGCCTTAAGCAAAGTAGAAAGCTTAGCAGATCCAAAAGTCAAGCTTTTAAGCTTATTGGAAAAGGCTAGCGAGTTAAACCGAACACGACTAAAAAAGTTTAAGTTTAGGGAAAGAATTCATCGGCTAGCAGATGTAATCGATGATTTTTCGCCTTTGTATCAGCTATCGGCTTTTCAGGAGTTGAAACAAGAATTATCGGCAACCCTCACGCTTCATGGTTTTCTCTAGTTCATAATCGTGATCGCCAACTGTTAATTGTCAACTGTCCATTGTCCATTGAACTCAATCCCCCAGACAAATACCTAAGCCTCTGGCGGTTTTAATCAAAGTGTCTTCTGGATCTACGGCGCGATAATCCTTGATGGCATCGGCGATGGGAATGCTTGTAACCTGACGATCTTGCCACGCCACCATGCGATCGTATTTTTCTTCAGCAATCAAGTTAACCGCAGCCACGCCAAACGCCGAAGCTAAGATCCGATCCAAGGGAGAAGATATGCCCCCTCGTTGAGTATGACCTAAGACTGTAACTCTAGTTTCCGCACCGCTTTTTGCCGTAATTTGCTCGGATAGATACTGTCCAATCCCACCGAGTCGGCAATCGGCAAAGTGACCCTGTTCTAGTACTTCTCCCGCTTCGGTGCAGACTGCTTCAGAGACAACGGCGATCGAATAATTCTGTCCCCGTGCCTGTCTTTTTTTGATGTGTTCGCAGATATTTTCAATTTTATAGGGGATTTCAGGAATCATGATCATGTTTGCTCCCCCCGCAATACCTGCGTTCAAGGCAATATGTCCCGCATCTCGTCCCATCACCTCCAGAATCATTACTCGGCTATGGCTGGCTGCGGTAAAATGCAGGCGATCGATCGCTTCGGTGGCAATATTAACTGCCGTATCAAAACCGATTGAGCGTTCGGTAATACCCACATCGTTATCAATCGTCTTAGGAATACCAACTAGGTTAATGCCTCCCTGTTGCGCTAGCTTACGCAGAATTGCTAAACTGCCGTCACCACCAATCCCAATCAGCGCATCTAAATCAAGCTGTTTGTAGCCTTCAATAATTTCGTTAGAGCGATCGCGCAGTTCGCCATTGGACATCGGAAAGGCAAAGGGATCTCCCTTGTTAGTCGTGCCTAAAATTGTGCCACCCATCGTTAATAATCGATCAACCTGGGTCACATCTAACGGCATAGCCTCAGGAGGACGAGACATCAAGCCATGAGTCGCCTTACAGATACCTAATACTTCCCAACCATAAACGTTGACGGCACAGCGAGTAACCGCCCGAATCACAGCATTTAAGCCTGCACAGTCGCCACCGCTAGTGAGAATACCAATTCGCTTTCTTTCTGGCATTTAGTTTTGAGGTAATTAGTTTCACTATTAATTTTTCCGCTCAAAGCTCAAGATGGCTAAAAAATTAAACAAAATTCCAGAAACAATTTTTTATTCTTTATTCTTTTATTAGGGTGCTTGTAGCTGTATAAACTTATTTTCAGGTACAAAGCTATGAAATTCACCATGATTAGCGAATACAGCGAGTATTTCTAACGGATAGTCAGGCTCAATGTGTAAATCTGCCCAAGGAACGGCAATTTCTAAGCATTGGTTAAATGCTGCCTCTGCCCGACAGGCGCGAATATGCCACAGTCCATGATTATGGGACTCCTGTAACCAAACCGATTCCGTGACTAAGTTAATCCCTAAATGATGATGAAAGTAATAATTTAGTGGGGCTTCATCGGGCATTAAGGCGATCGGAGCAGGACTATTATGATTGGTAACGCCAGGATAGTACCAAAGTAGATGCAGCTCCCCTGGAATATCTTTGCCTGGGGTAACTCCCGCCTTGAAGTCGAGACGAAGATAAAAGTTGCGGTGGTCTAAGCCGTAAAATAAACGCTGAACCGTGCTGCTTTGGTGCATTGTGCCTCTTGCCCCACCAACTTCGATTCTGCCTGCACGATCCCAGTCTTGCTCATCTCCCACCCCGTTAATAATGGGATGAATAAAGCTTTGAGGGGCGCGATCGCCCTTTATTTGGTGTTTATCTACTGGCTGGTAGACATTGTCAGGTAAGGGTTCATTGAGAGCATGATAGATAGCTGCAATATGTTCTCGAAATAGCTGATCGAACATTTCATCCTGATTGGAAGAATGTCCTTCTCCAAACCACCAAAACCAATCTGAACCTTCCGCTGCATATAAAGCCTCCCAAGCTTCTGGGTTGGCATCTTCGGTAGCTTCTGGATGTTTAGCTAGGGTTTCTCTGGCTGCGGTTAACATATCCCAGGCGCGGTTTTTGACAGGATCGCCGATCCAGGTGGTGAAGCTACCGTCAACCCACGAACCGCTGTGTAGCTGCTGACTAGGAATAGTCGCTGTCGGAGGAAACTGTTGAATAAATTCTTTAACCGTAACTAGCTTAATATCTTCATCCCGACTCAGTTTTTCGTAGAGAGCTTCTAAAAAGGGAATACCGTCGCGGGGATAGTATTCCCAACAATTTTCTCCGTCGAGGGCAATTGTTACTAACCAAGGCGACTGTAAAGCGGAGTCTGAATCATGTTGATGAGATTTTAGAGAACGAGCGATCGCTTCTAAATGTCCAATCAAATCCGCTGCTGCGTTGCGAGGATTCATTCCACTGTAGGTAAAGCCGATTAAATCTGACAGTCGATGATCGCGGAAGACAATCGCCAAATCTCCGTGTTCGGTTTCCAAGCGATAGGGACGATAGAGTAATTCTGGTTCGGAGACATTACCTCCTTCGTCGCGATGGAAAAAGTGGTTGATACTTTTACCCAGCACCGACTCATCCGAACAGATCCATTTAAATCCCTGCTCGCTGATGTAGGGCAAAATTGTCGGGCTGACAGACTGCTCCGAAGGCCATAAGCCCTGGGGTTCTTGCTCAAAGCGATCGCAGTACATTTCCCAGGCAATACTCAAATGACGCGGGATGTCTTCTGACCACTGAAAACGCTGCTGGGGCAAAGACATATTCGGCACGGCTACTCGACCTTCATCCGTATTCGCCAATAGGGGCAAGATCGGATGGGTATAGGGCGTAGTCATAATTTCAAGCTGTCCCCGATCCTGCATTTCCTTATGTTTGGGAATGATGCGCTTGATAATCGACTGCTGCTTTGAATAGATTCTCTGGCGATCGCTTAAGGTAAAATCTTTGCCCTGCTTGAGCCAGCCAGCAATATCTTGGTCGTCCCAGAATAAAGGATCGATCCAGGCAAGATTATGCCAGGCTAAAAGATCGCTGTAGTCTCTTGCTGTCCAGTTTGCTAAACACCAGCTAGCGCCGTTGTCTTGACGCTGATAGTAGAGTTGAGCATAGCGGGGATGGGGTTCAATTAGAGTATGAAAATACCCATCAAAAAAATGTTGAATAATGTAGCGTTTATCTCTAGGCTTGAGCTGGGCTTCGGGAGTTAAAGCTAGGGCTAGATAAGGATCGATCGCCTCTCCTGAAGCATAATCTTCTAGCTGCAACATCAGAGACGGCACAAGGTTGACCGTTTGATGTAGCTTAGGATAGCGTTCCAACATCAAAACCAAATCTAAATAGTCTTTGGTTCCGTGTAGCCGTACCCAGGGCAGACGATACTGTCCCCAAATATCGGAATCAGCTTCTCTCGACTTATATAAAGGTTGATGTTGATGCCAGACAAAAGCTACATAGAGAGGATGAGACATAAATTAATCAACGGGTAAGCAAGGGTAAAACTATTTCCCCGAGCATGGTGAGTGTCGCCACACTTAGGTTTCAAGATGAATTCTTCTGAATCGATATTTAAGCTGACGGTTTTTGCTGACTCAATAACTGCTGAAAACTTTCTTGATTGGGTAAAGAAGACTGCGCTCCATTTTTGGTTACGGCTAATGCCCCGCCTACTGTTGCCCAGGTTACTGCTTCTTTAATTTTTTTACCTGATGCTAAGGCTACGGCTAACGCACCATTAAAAGCGTCTCCTGCTGCTACGGTATCTACTACCCTCACTTCAATTGGTTTAATCCAATCACTTTCATCACCATTACTATAAAGTGCGCCCTGACTTCCTAAAGTCACAATCACATTTTTGACCCCCATCTGGTGTAAAGACGATGCTGCCTGTCTAGCAGTAGTTACACCATCAACAGTAAAGCCGACTAGCTGACTTGCCTCAACTTCATTGGGGGTAATGATATCAACCAAACTGTATAACTCTTCGGGCAGGTTATTGATCGCCGGCGCGGGATCTAAGACAACTAAACAATTATTAGCTTTTGCTTCTCTGGCTGCAGTTAATACCGTGGCAATCGGAATACCTAGCTCTAGCAGCACAATTTTCGCCTGAGGTAAAAGCTTTTTAAACTGCTTAATCTCTGCTTCTCTGACAAGATTATTGGCACCGCCAGCACAGGAAATAGTGTTCGCACCGTGCCGATCAACGACAATTGAAGCTATGCCTGAATAGGTGTGAGGATTAACGCTAATCCCTGCGGTATTTACCCCCGCAGCCTGCAAACCATCAACTAAGGTTTGACCAAAGGTATCATCCCCAACCTGACCAACTAAGCTGACTTTTGTGCCTAGCTTCGAGATCGCCACTGCCTGATTTGCTGCCTTGCCCCCAGCAGCCGAAAAAAAGCGATCGCCAATTACAGTTTCCCCGGTTGTTGGTAAATGGGGTACTTCAATTACTAGATCCAGATTGATACTGCCAAAGACAACTACGGTCATTATTTATATCTAACTTAATCTCGATTGCCTACTGATTATATACGTTTACTGTGAATTATCTTCGCCGAACGTTGATTAGTTAGAGCTATCAGCTATCAGCCTCAAAAGCTATTTTAAAACAGATATTTTTGGTTAAATAAGGTTTTTTTGGCAATAGTTAATAATTTTATATTTTTTTAGTCTGCCTATCCGCATTACAAAATAGAAAACTAATTCTATTTGTCAATGGATATTTAAGAGCTTCAGCATTATTTGAAATCACGTAAGGTTAAAAAAGCAGCGAATACAATCATAAATGAACAGAAATATTTCCTGTTAATTTTTTTATTTATTAATTTCTACTTATAAAAAATGAATCTAACTCAGAATTTAGCCCGTCTGTATCAAACTAGATTACAGTTAAGCGATCGCCTAAAAACAATTGCTGATGCTATTGATCGCAGCGATCTAGATCTACAGCTAGATCGGGAAATACAGGATTTGCAAACTACTACGAATAATTTACGTTCTGGAGTTTTTCGGCTATTAGTTTTGGGGGATCTCAAGCGAGGCAAAAGCACTTTTTTAAATGCTTTATTAGGAGAACAAATATTGCCCAGTGATGTTAACCCCTGTACGGCAGTATTAACAGTTCTGCGTTATGGTGAGCAGCCCCAGGCAGTTGTTTATTTCAAAGACGAGCGATCAGCAGAATATTTGGATCTTGAAACTTTTAAAGCTCAATATACAATTAGCCCCGACGAAGCAAAAGAATTAGAGCAGGCAAACGCTCTAGCTTTTCCTGAGGTTGAGCATGCTGTAATTGAATATCCCCTGCCACTTTTAGCTCAAGGAATCGAAATTGTTGATTCTCCTGGGTTAAACGATACAGAGGCACGTAATAAACTATCCCTAGAGTATATTTACAGCTGTCAGGCAGTGTTATTTATGATGCGTGCAGTTCAGCCTTTAACCATGGGTGAGCGACGCTATCTCGAAAATTATTTAAAAGATCGCGGTTTAGCTATTTTCTTTTTACTCAACGGCTGGGATGAGATCCGCAAAGGTTTGGTCGATCTTGACAGTCAATCGGAATTAGCAGCAGCAGAAAGTAAAATTCGTCAGGTATTTCAAACCAATCTAGCCGAGTACTGTCAGTCGGAAGGGCAGAATTTATATCAGCAGCGAGTATTTGAAATTTCTGCTCTTAACGCTTTACGGCAACGTCTGAAAGATCCTCATGCCGATCTGAGTAACACTGGCTTTGGTGAGTTTACCAGCACCCTAGAGAAATTTTTAAATGAGGAGCGGGCAGCTACAGAATTTAGACGGGCTCAACTAGTGGCGAAGCAAACCTGCGATCGCCTGCTAGAATCTGTCAGTCGTCGCATTCCTTTACTTAAATCAGATATTGCCAGCCTCAAGGCTAAAATCGCCTCTGTTAAACCTGAGTTTGAGGAACTACAGGGGATTAAACAGCGTTTTGGAGCTGAAATTTTGACGGTACGCAATCGCCAAGTTAAAAGTCTCAGTAACTCTTTTGAAACCTATGTTCTTAAGCTGGGGGATACTTTTGAAGCAGATTTTGCTATCTATCAACCTAGTTTAGAATTCTTCGACTTTCTCGATCCCAGTAAGCGAGAGGAATTTAATCGCGCTTTTAAACAGGCTTTTGAACGTTACCTACAGGATAAGCTTGCTCGTTGGGAATTAATTGCTGAAAAAGAATTAGAGCTTGCCTTTCTCCAGCTTGCCGATAGTGCTGCTACCCAGGGCGCAAATTACCGCCATTTAATTAATAAAATTGATGAAAAATTAATCGGCGATCGCATTTTAATTAATACTGACAACAGCGAAGATGATTCTCCTGGCTGGGCAAAGTGGGCAATGGGCTTCTTTTCTTTGGCTACTGGTAACGTCGCGGGAGTAGCGTTAGCTGCGGTAGGCTTTAACTGGAAAAATATTCTGGTTAACTGGTTAGCGGTGATTGGCATCAGCAGCTTTCTGATTCTCTTTGCAGGCATACTAGTCAATCCGATTGGCATTGCTCTTACAAGCTTGGGAGTCGGCGCAATTCAGGCAAATCAGGCACGAAGCGAACTAATTAAGGCAACCAAAACAGAATTCGTCAAAACTTTGCCAAGTATTGCCCAAAAGCAGCAAAAAATTATCGAAGAAGCGATCGCCGACTGTTTTAATGACTATCATCAGCAGATTACTCAACGCATCGATGAAGATATTACTGCTCGTAAATCAGAATTAGATGCTTTATTAGTAGAAAAGGAAAACCAAGACGAACAAAATCAGGCGGAAATACAAAGTCTTGAGGATTTAGCCAGTACCGTATCTAACGCTTATAGCGAGGTTAAATCTCTGATAGCCAGCTAAGCTTATTTTTGTGCTCTAAAACTTACAGTTTTTGAACTGACTGTTTTGAGGATTGCCCTAAAGAACTTCCCAGAGATAAAGGCGTTCTTTAGGGCTTTTGGCGAGCAAGTCGTCTGAATACAGGCTAATTAACCAATCCAGCCTGCACTTAAAATAATCGTTAGGGTAATAAAACCAATGCCTAAGCCCCAGGTAATGCGATTAAGGGCGTTCTCCGCGCTTTTGGTGCTGGTAAACATCTGAGACTGCCCACCAATTCCACCCAAGCCATCTCCTTTAGGGCTATGGAGGAGAATCAGGACAACAGTTAAAAAGGCACATATTGCCCAGAGGATTTGCACTACTTGATATGCGTTCATTATGAAAATCTAATTTATCAGCTAATTTAACTTTGTTAACTATTGTATGCCGTTAACTGAGGTATATCCAAATTTACTCTAGTGTAAAGGGGAAACTTATCTGGCGGGGTTAATCTTTTTCCCTTTTCCCCTTTTCCTTTAACCGATCTCAGCTACCTAATAGATCTGCAAAGCCGACAACCCAATTACCTTGATATTCTAATTGGAGTTCGATTAGCTTTAGCTTCATAAACAGCAGGTTCAATCAAGGATTTACCCGTCATTTCTTCTGGCTGAGAAATCTTCAAAATCTCCAGAATCGTCGGCGCAACATCCGCTAAACAGCCATCAGCTCTCAAAGGAACGTTTGCACCATGCCCCACGATTTTACGTGCTTCACCTTCAATCAAAACAAAGGGTACCGGATTAGTTGTATGGGCTGTCCACGGGTTACCATCGGCATCCTGCATATATTCAGCATTACCGTGATCGGCAGTAATTAATAGGGTTCCTCCCGCCTGACTTACCGTTTCAATTACTTTCCCCAAACAGCGATCGACAGTTTCAATTGCTTCTACTGCTGCATTTAAGCTGCCCGTATGTCCTACCATGTCTGGGTTAGCGTAGTTAACAATAATTAGGGAGTATACTCCTTGCTTAACTGCGTTACATACCGCATCGGTTACTGCTTGAGCCGACATTTCAGGCGCAGCATCATAGGTAGCTACCATGGGGCTTTGAATCAGCTCCCGATCTTCCCCCTCGAAAGACACTTCCAAACCGCCATTGAAAAAGTAGGTAACGTGGGGATATTTCTCTGTCTCAGCAGTACGAAATTGACGCAAACCTTCGTTAGCAATCACCTCTCCCAAAATATTCGTCAAGTTTTGGGGCTTAAAAACTACTTCGACAGGTGCGCTTTGATCGTACTGGGTAAAAGTTACAAAATGTAGGTCAGCAATTTTTTCCCTTTCAAACCCATCAAAATTATCGTTCACAAAGGCATAGGTTAGCTGTCTTGCCCGGTCTGGGCGGAAGTTAAAGAAAATCACCGCATCGCCTGCTTCAACGGCGCCCGTGGCGATTCTCGTCGGGATAATAAATTCGTCTGTGATATCTGAACTGTAAAATTCTTCTAAAACAGCAGTCGCAGAACGAGAATCCACCTTCTCATTCTTGGTCATGATATCGTAGGCTAGTCTGATCCGATCCCAACGGCGATCGCGATCCATTGCATAATAACGACCGCTAATAGTTACAATTTTGCCGACGCCAATTTCATCAATTGCAGCCTGAATTTTGCTTAAAGCCTTAATGCCTTCGGTAGTGTATGTGTCTCTACCGTCAGTGACGGCATGAATACAAACGTTGCTAATGTCGTTTTGCTTGCCAAGTTTGAGCAGTCCACTTATGTGCTTGAGATGAGAATGAACTCCACCTTCAGAGCAAAGACCAACTAAGTGCAGTTTACCGCCCGTTGCCTTAATTTTATTACAGGTATCAATCAATACCTGATTATCAAGAATTGAACCATCCTCTACCGCATCGGAAATCCTGACTAATTCTTGTGGAACAACCCTTCCTGCACCTAAATTTAGATGTCCAACTTCTGAGTTCCCCATTTGACCATCAGGCAGACCGACTGCTTTACCCGATGTTTGAATTAACGTATGAGGATATGCATGCTGCAAACTCGTAAATATCGGGGTCTTAGCTGTAGCAATCGCATTTGCTTCTGTTGATTCCCGATGACCCCAACCATCTAAGATAGCTAGCACCACTGGAGATACAGGTGCTTGAACCATAATTGTTACCCCATAATAATCCCTGGCACATTGATAATAGCATCGTGAAACTACTTTCGTTCGACTGTATTTTTCCTTAACTAAGGATTCTCGCTAGTTTATTAACCATTAATTAGGCTTACATCTCGCTGAATCTGAATTATTAAGCTTCTGCTGCCTTTGCGCTAGGATTGCCTCTATTTCTGGTCTGCCCGTAATTTTCAAGCGCCAGTTTGCCCAAATTCCGTAGAGCCAGTCAGCAAGATTCCCCACCAAAGGTATTTTGGTTATACCATAGACCCAACCCATACCCAACTGTTCATAAACTTGTCTAAATACTTCGACATTTTTGATAATGCTGCCGTCTGGTAACACTGCGTGGATTACGCCCATAGCAGTCACAAAATCTACTCCACCATTTTCTTCAGGACTGTAGTCTTGGTCAGCAATATCAACAAACTTAACAATGCCTCTACCTCCATCTTTCTTCGTTAGAAAGTTGACTTCTCGAACGCAAAGAGGACATTCCCCATCGTATAGCAGCTTAATCTTCCAAGTCTCGGCAGTATTAGAGCGATCGCCTGATTCCGTAATAGCAGAAGTCATGAACAAGAATTTTTGTAGTTTTATTTTATGGATTTAGCCTTAGCTAGGAGTAGCTAGCTGGCAATTTCAAGCTGCTTCTAGCAGTTTAAGGTAACGCTGTGGCGGTCAAACAGATATTCACTGTAATCGGCAATGGTATCAACTCCTGCGTAGCCAAAAAAAGCCTCTAAAGCCACCCACATACTCATCCTAAATACCAGTTTTTTCCACTTAATATCCATTGCCAACAGCAGTAATTAAATCTTCTTTTATAGTTATGTTACTAAAGTTAACAACTAACGTAAAGAAATGCAACAATAGCTTCTGCATCACGCTCCAGGACTAGTTAGCAGGATTACAGGTAGCGGTTGTAGCCTGCGGGGGTGAAGATAGACTTTGCCCATTTCCACCACCAGTAGAAGTAAGAATGGGGGTTGTCGTTAGTAAAAGATTCTTGAGCAATCTGCTTTATTTTTGGCAAATGAACCCACGGCACTAGAGGAAAAGTATGATGCTCATCGTGATAGCCAGTATTAAAGAAAGGAATATTCGTCCAGCTATAGGTAGAGAAAGTCTTACCCTGATGATAAATATGGTGTTCAGCAATAGACTGACCTCTAAAAGTGATCCCCCAGTTGCTTGCCATTAAGGTCAAACTCCAGAATAAATATAAAGCAGCCTGAGGAGAGATCGCCAAATAGGCAAAAAGATAAAGACTGAGGCTGGTAAAAATCAGTAAAAGATTAAATTGAGAGTCAATCGTCGCAGATTTTACCTGACGAACATCTTCTTTAACCAAACGAGAAAGGATTAGATCGGTAATAGCCATCCCACCAGGAAGTAAGTGAACTAGGCTTTCAAAAATGCGCCAGGCAAGATGGTGACTGACAAATTCGGCTCGATTGCGATCCCAAAGCTCATGATCGTATTGATAATCATTGAGCTGGAGATGATGAGTTTTACCGTGTACGCCAATATAGGTAAGAGATTCTCCAAAAGAAAGAGAGCCACAGATGATTAGCCAAAGAGCAAATCTAGAGCCGAGCTTCGACTTAAAGATCAGATTATGAGCTGCTTCATGAACAAAGATGCCCAAAGAATGTAGGACAAACTGTCCCACCAAAAAAGCGATCGCACCGACAGCCAGCCAGTTTAAATCCCTAACTAGCCAGGCGATCGACCATTGCAGGATAACCAGCAAAAAGATGGGCAGTATTGATAAAGGATAGTTACCAAAATACTGCCTGATTTCAGGATGTTGACGTAGTATTGCTTGACTACGCTGGATATGCCACTGGCTGTCGATAGACATAGGAAAGAGCAGGAGGGCGAATAAATTATTACCTGATCCTATGTCAAAGCTCAGGATCTTCCCAGAGATTATAGAATTAGCTTGCTGTCTCTGATTCAGATTGGCTCACTTCGGATTCAGAGGTTGAAGTTTCGGAATTAGCCGATGACGCTTCGGTCGGTGTTTCTGTCTCTTGCTGCTCGGCTACAGGTGCTTCGGCAGCAGGCTCTTGTGCTTCGGTAGTTGCTACGTCTGTGGTTGTAGAGGAGCCACTTGGGGTTGCCTCTGCCATCTCTGCCTCAGGACTTTGGGCTTTTTCCCATCTCGATTCGGCATCCGCCATGACGACTTCTAGCTTCTCAATATTTTCACCTGGATAAGATTCCAAAGCTTTAATCGAAAGGGACATACGGTTTTGATGCTCGTCAATTTGCTTAATCACCACCTTGAGTCTTTGACCAATCTCAAATAGACTATCAATCGATTCAACTCTAGCCTTGCTAATTTCCTTAATATGTAGCAAACCTGTTGCCCCATCAAGGTCGACAAAAGCACCATAGGGCTTGATGTTGACGATTTTCCCTGGCATCAAAGAACCTTCCTCGATGCTGTTCATGGCGACAGCGCGCATTGCATCTCGTTGAGAAAGAACTAATTTACGATTTTCCTGATTTACCTCAAGAAAAGTAGCGGTCAACAGCTGACCGACTAGAGAATCAAGATTATCTCGCTGCTGCAAATGCGATCGGGGAATAAAAGCTCTTAGCCCGGAAACCTCTCCTGTAATACCGCCTTTATTAACTCCTGTAACCCTCAGCTGAGTAGACTTGCCCGCCTCTGCCATTTCTTTAATATTTGCCCAAGCTTCATCTAAGGCTAGTTGGCGTAGAGAAAGAGTTACCTGTCCCTCAGCATCCTGTTCGCGAATGATTAAAAATTCTTTAGTTTCACCTACAGGTAAAATTGCCTCTAAGTTATTGACAAAACCTAATGCTGCTTCGTTTGTGGGCACAAAAGCAGGAGATTTACCACCAATGTCAACATATGCCCCTTCCGAAGCAACTTGAACTACCGTCCCTTGAATTTTCTGTCCTCTCGTAAACTCATAATCATATTCCTGAAGTGCATTTTCAAAATCTGCCATTGAGAATGCTTGAGATGAGTTGGGAACAGAAGTTGAATCAGACATAGTTGTATATATGGTGAATATTAACGGTCAAACTGAGTAATTTAGATACTCACAACTTTTGGCTAAACAAGTCTAGCACTTTTTTCCAGGCATCTTTAGATGCATCAGGATTATAACTTTTGCTGCGACGATCGCACATAAATCCATGGGTTGCACTCTCATAGCGAAATACCTGATGATCAATATTATGTCGCTTCAATTCCCGTTCTATTTGCTCTGTTTGCTCGATAGGAATCAAAGGATCTTTGGTACCGAAGAAGGCATAAAGCGTACCTTTAATATTTTGAGTCTGAGCTATTGTTGGTTGCGTTTTTCCTGGACACCAGGTTGCAATCTGTGCGCCATAAAAAGAAGCTGTCGCTTTTACGTCTATTAGAGTGCTTGCTAAGTAAACCACGTGACCACCAAAGCAGAAGCCAATTGTGCCAACTCCCGATTGTTTAACTTGGGGCTGACTATATAGATAGCTAACACAGGCTTGGATATCACTGAGTAATTCCGTTGCTTGGGTTTGAACCTTATATTTTCGCCCTTCTTTTACCTCTTCCTCAGAATAGCCGACAGCAAAACCTGGAGCCTGACGCTGGTAAATAGCAGGAGCGATCGCAACATAGCCCGCTTGAGCAATTCTTTGGGTAACAGACTGAATATGTTCGTTGACGCCAAATATTTCTTGAATGACAATTACGCCTGGATAAATCCCATCTGTTTCGGGGGTGGCTACATAAGCGTCAATTTCAAAGCCTTGACTATCTAACTTGACCCACTGATTAGATACTTCCAATTTAATTAACTAAAATAATGACGATGGTGAATTTGTGAACGACGGCGCATTCCCTGATAACTGTTAAAGAACCCCCTTAGAACTAGGAATATTACCTGCCCGACGAGGATCTATTTCCGTTGCCATCCGCATCGCCCGTGCAAAAGCTTTAAAAGTTGCCTCGATAATATGGTGTGAGTTAATGCCGTCCATTTGGCGAATATGTAGGGTCATCTGGGAGTGATTGATTACCGCTACAAAGAATTCTCGGACTAGCTGAGTATCATAAGTTCCCACTCTTTGGGTAGGAATTTCTAAACCATAGCTTAGGTGGGGTCGACCCGAAAAGTCAAGCGCTACTTGAACTAGGGCTTCGTCTAAAGGAGCAATAAAATGACCAAAACGAGTAATACCTTTGCGAGCGCCTAACGCTTTTGCTAATGCCATTCCCAGGGTGATACCAACGTCTTCATTTGTATGATGATCGTCAATTTCAATGTCGCCAGTCGCCTGAACATCAAGATCGAACAAACCGTGGGAGGAAATCTGGTGCAGCATATGGTCTAAAAAAGGAATGCCAGTGTTGGCATTACACTTGCCAGTGCCATCTATATTGAGTTTAACGACAACATCCGTTTCACCTGTTTTACGGCTCACAGATGCAGTTCTGGTATTTGCCATCCAGCTATCAAAAGAAGCATCTGGACGATTATTGCTTAAATCCGATTGGCGATCGCTAGTTTGCATATTTTCTCCTTGGTCTAGAAATTTAGGTCTAGAAATTTACTTGAAAATTCCTGCTACATACCCATGATCTCATATCCAGAATCAACATAAATTACCTGTCCTGTAATCCCGCTGGAAAGATCGCTACATAAGAAAGCTGCGGTATTGCCAACCTCTGTTTGAGTAACAGTACGACGTAGAGGTGCAGTCTCTTCAACATGACGAATCATATCTAAAATTCCCCCGACTGCGGAAGAAGCTAGGGTACGTATTGGTCCTGCGGAAATAGCATTGACGCGAATATTATCCTGACCGAGTTCTGCTGCCAAATAACGGACGCTCATTTCTAAAGCTGATTTAGCTACTCCCATGACGTTGTAGTTAGGAATAACTTTAACTCCTCCTAAATATGACAGGGTGACAATACTTCCCCCCTCCGTCATTAATGGCTTAGCTCTACCTGCCAAACAGTTCAGAGAAAAACTACTAATGTCCAAAGCTTTGGCAAATCCGGCTCTAGAAGTTGCGGAAAAATCCCCCGTCAGATCTTCGCGATCGGCAAATGCGAGACAGTGAACTAAAATATCTAGTTTGCCCCACTCCTGCTTAATCGTGTCAAACATAGAATCCATTAATTCATCGTTCTGTACATCACAGGGAACAATGATGCTGGGATTGAGGGGTGCGACCAAATCTTTAACCTTTTTCTCAAAACGCCCTCGTTCGTCAGGAAGATAGTTGACTCCGATGTTAGCTCCAGCTTGGTGTAGCTGCTGGGCAATACCCCAGGCGATCGAACGATTGTTAGCTATTCCCGTAACAAAAGCGTTTTTTCCAGTTAAATCTAGCACGGTCTTTTCCCAAATACTTAGCTGCAATTATCTATCCTACAACTGCCTGGGGAAGTGGCATAATCCTATTTAAATAAACGCCACTTTAACCTCGTAAATCAAGAGATATTGCAATTCACCAAAATTTTATGCAAAACCATCAAGATAGAATATATGACAAAGACTGTAATGTGAGAATATGTAGGCATTATCAGCCAATACAACATCTAGCACTTCGTAGTATATATTCTAGATAGAGCAATATGGAACTACCCTTGACACAAAATCAACCCCTTGCCTCAGTATTTCGTAAACTTGGTCGTGGTTCTTTTCCTCCTGTCGTGGAAAGTTTTGAGCGAGGAAAAACAATTTTCTTTCCAGGAGACCCCGCCGAAAGAGTCTATTTTTTGTTGAAAGGGGCGGTCAAACTGTCTCGCGTTTATGAAGCAGGAGAAGAGATCACAGTCGCTCTGTTGAGAGAAAATACCGTATTTGGCGTACTGTCTCTAATTACTGGTCAAAAGAGCGATCGCTTTTATCACGCAGTCGCCTTTACTTCTGTGGAACTACTGTCTGCGCCGATTGAACAGGTAGAAAAAGCTTTACAAGAAAATCCCGAACTATCTTTACTGATGTTAAGAGGACTATCTTCTCGAATCTTGCAAACGGAAATGATGATTGAAACTCTAGCTCATCGGGATATGGGTTCGCGTTTGGTTAGTTTCCTCTTGATTCTCTGTCGTGATTTTGGTTCGCCCACCACAGAGGGGATTAAAATCGACCTAAAACTATCTCATCAGGCGATCGCCGAAGCGATCGGTTCAACGAGAGTGACAGTCACCAGACTATTGGGAGATTTGCGGGAAAAACAGCTTGTCTCAATTCATAAGAAAAAAATCACGGTACATAATCCCGTAGCCTTGAGCCAGCAATTCGCTTAAAATAAGTATTCTTAGCCACACTGAGATTAGATTGATAACCTACTAAAGAACAGCTTGTCCAAGCTGATTTTTGGACTAAACTACTTGAGTAATTTATATGACCAGCGGTTATATTCTGATTGCAGCAATTTTTCTCTTGGGCGGTATTGTTGCTGTATTTGGCGATCGCTTGGGGACAAAGATCGGTAAAGCCCGACTAAGATTATTTAATCTTCGTCCCCGCCAAACGGCAATGATTATCACCTGGATTACAGGAATGCTGATTTCGGCTTTAACTTTAGGAATTTTATTTAGCTTAAGTGAGTCTCTGCGCAGAGGAATTTTCCAATTAGACGATATTCTCAAGGAAAAAAGACAAACAGAAGCCGAACTCGAGCGAGTCAGAGAGGAACAGGAGAGCGTACAGCAACAGCTATTGAGAGTTGAAGAGCAGCAGAATAAAGCCGTTGCCAACCTCAATGCGATTAATCAGGATTTTGAACAGTCAAAAAAGCAGGTAAAGCAGATATCTAGCGAAGCGGATAAACTACAGCGGGAGTTAGACAATCTCTTGGCGGAGCGAGAGAAAAGACAAGGACAGCTCAACCAGCTTCAACAGCAAAGTCAAGAATTACAGACTCAGCTTCAGCAGCGAGAATCTAAAATCAGCGAGCAGGATCAGGTTTTATCGAGCCAAGAGACTCAGCTTAACGATTTGGAACAGCAGCAGCAGCTATTACAGACCCAAGTACAGGAACGAGATCTTTCAATTGCTCAATTAGATGAAGCGATCGCTGCTGCGGAAGTTAGCCTCAAACTAAGAACTAAAAGACTAGAACAGTTAGAATCTCAGCTAAGTTTTCTTGCCCGAAATGTCACCGCTTTAGAGCAGTCATATCAAGAGCTACGAGAGAAAAAAATTGCCGTCGTTAAAGGTCAGGTATTATCTTCTGCAGTGGTGAGAATTGTCGATCCCAAAGCTACAAAGTCGGCGATCGACAGTTTACTCAGACAGGCAAATACAAACGCGGTAAAGGCAACCCAATTTAGTGGAGCAAAGTCAGAACAGCGGATTGTTAGAATTACCCGTTCTCAGGTAGAGCAGCTAGAAGCTCAAATTGATGACGGTCAAGATTATGTAATTCGGATTATTTCAGCGGGAAATTATGTTCAAGGTGAAAAAGAAGTTAGAGTATTTGCCGATTTGGCTGTGAATAAGCAAATATTCAAAGCGGGGGAAGAAATTGCAACTGTATCAATCGACTCACGCAATGCCAATCGTCAGGAAGTTCAGGAAAGATTAAACTGGCTGCTAGCAGTGTCTAAATTTCGCGCCCAACGAGCAGGGACTTTAGGTGAAATTGAAATAGGAGATAATCAGGTAGAAGATCTGGTTGATTTTGTGAATAAAATAACCGAAGCTACTGAAGCAGTCAGAGAAATAAAAGCTGTAGTTGCAGAGAATACTTATACAGCAGGACCTTTGAAAATTGACTTTGTGGTTATGCGTAATGGCAAGATAGTTTATAGCACTTGAACATTGAATAGTTATCAGTCAACAGTGAACAGTAATATTCTGGGTTTCGATCCTGGTCGGGATAAATGTGGCGTGGCGGTCATAGATAGCAAACAGAAATTACTCTATCATCAGGTGATTGATTCGGAGCAGGCGATCTTCACAATCGCGCAGCTAGTTAAACAATATGTCGTAAACCTAATTGTGATGGGAGATGGTACTACTTCTAAAACTTGGCAACGACAGCTTGAATCTGACCTGGATTTGCCGATAATTACCATTAACGAAGCAAATAGTACCGTTGAGGCTCGCGATCGCTATTGGATTATGTATCCTCCTCAGGGTTTGAAGCGCCTACTTCCCCAAAGTTTGAGAACACCACCACGTCCAGTTGATGATATTGTGGCTATTCTACTGATCGAAAGGTATGTAAAACTGCAAAGCAGCGATTGTTAATCAGTCCTAAAGGACTACGTACAGGCGTGCAAGCACTTTGTCGAAGGGGGATAAGCTTCGCAAATAGCTTCCAAATAATCAGTAATTTAATTACATCTTTAAATTACATCTTTGTCCGCACCTTAAAGGTGTAATCTCCGCCAGCCTCTAGCTGATGATCCGAACGCTCTAAAAACCGCTCCAAAGGTTCTTGAATCAAGGCTCTACCCAGAGATGGCTGTACCGATAAATGTCGATTACGAAAGCGCCATCTAAACTGCCAAGCGTACTCTGCTGCCTGAACTTCGCCTTCTATTTTGCCCATTGAGATAGATTGCTGCGTAATGCGAACGTGGGCAACTGTTTCTGGTAGATAACTACGATTCACAATGTGTGGGAGATAAATTTATTTTATAAGTTGGTTAACCAATGGTTTCACTCAACAATATAGCGATTTTGAAACTAATCGGAAACTGAGTTGTGATTAATTGATTGACATACTTAGATTAGACGGGCATGGCTAAAAACTGGTGAATAAGCTGGGCTGCCTGGCGTAGAACATCAGGATCTCTGACTAATGCAAACCGTACGTAACCTTCTCCTGCCTGTCCAAATCCCGCACCTGGAGATGCTGCAACTCCTGTCTGTGCCACCAGCTTAGTGCAGAAGTCTACAGAATTGTTTTGCCAGGCTTCGGGCAGTTTTGCCCAAACATACATTGTGGCGATAGGAACTGGTACTGACCAACCATTGTCCTGAAGCGCTTTAACAAAAACATCTCGACGTTCTTTAAAAGTTTCTACTGTCTGAGCGACGGATTCGGGAGGACTAGCTAAAGCTGCGATCGCACCATTTAAAATTCCGCGATATTGATTGAAATCTACCACCGCCTTAATTTGTTTCAAGGCTTGAATCAGATCTCGATTGCCGATCGCATAACCAACCCGAAATCCCCCCATGTTATAGGATTTGGACATGGTAAAAAATTCAATGCTTAGTTCCTTCTGGCGATCTGCCTGCAGAATTGAAGGAGCAACTTCGGCGCGATCGCCAAAGACTAAATCTGCATAGGGAAAATCATGTACCAGTACCAGATCTTGCTGACGACAAAAATCAACCGCCTGCTGAAAAAAAGATAGAGGTGCGATCGCGGAGGTGGGATTATGGGGATAGCTCAACACCATCATTTTTGACTTTGATAAGATATCTTGAGGAATATCAGCAAACACGGGTAAAAAGCCGTTTTCTGCTCGTAGCTGCATCGGATAAATTTCTCCCCCCGCTAGATATACTCCGCCAACATGGGAGGGATAGCCAGGATCTAAAAGTAAGGCAACATCACCTGGATTAAGAATTGCCAAGGGTAAATGAGCTGTTCCTTCCTGAGAACCAATTAAGGGCAGCACTTCCGTTTCTGGGTCAACGGTAATTCCGAACCGCTTTGTGTACCATTCCGCAGCCGCAACACGAAAGTCTTTTGTTCCACCATGAAGTAAATAACCATGAGTTGTCGGATCTTGGAGAGAATTGGCGATCGCCTTTAACGTTTCAGGTGCAACGGGCAAATCCGATGAACCTAATGAAAGATCGATAATTTCCTTACCCGAATTTTGAGCCTGAGTCTTAGCCCGATCCATGTCGGCGAATACATTGCTGGAGAAAGATTGTAGTCGGCGGGCAAATTGCATCGGTGATGATTAGCTATGTGGTTCTTGAATTAGACTTTAATAGTATCCATTTTTCTTTGGGAATGGGTTAGAGGGTGTCATCAAGTAAAATTAACCTAGAGTCCAAGACTGCAAACAGTTCCAATTGGCGTCATTTTTCTGATAGAAACGTAATTCCCAAACAACATCTGCGGTCAAATCGATTGTTTCTCTGGCTAATGTCTCTAACTGCTCTTGAGTCCCTGATTCAAATCCATAAGCCAAACTTAGGTGCAGCCAGTCTTTAAGACGAATATTTTCTTGCCGAGTAGGAGACGTTTCTAGTTGAGCAAAGCGTCGAGTTAATTGCTTCACTCCTTCTGCCTGCAATTCTAAACCATGCCAGTCGGAGTTAAATACGGGTTGAATAATTTGAATATCTAAAGATAGATTTTGTCTAGCATTTTGATAAGCCAGATCTAAAGCCTCAAGATAGTAGGAAATAGAACTAGAATTATCGGCAAAGAATCCTGTCAGGGTACAGTGAGGCATATAGTTATGAGCTTTATTCTTACCACAGACTGTATAGCTCCTCTGGAAAAAAGTCTCTAGCTGAGTATTTAATTCTCCTGTTGGGCAAGCATAGACAATAAACTTATCTGTCATGCCTTATTCCTCATCCCTTGAGCATCCTGCTATTTTTTTGCCGATACATAAGATTTTCGTAGACCAATAATGCGCCAAAACCAAGAAGATCGACATAATAGAATGACAAGACTCAAACCAATAACGCTCGCTACTCTAATCTTACTATCAGCACCTCCCTGTAAATCTCCTAAATAATGTGAACCCAACAGTACTGTATGACCAACGACTAAGATGAATGCAGGTACGGTAAGCAGATGAATTTTACGCCAGCGACTACCAAGTTTCTGCTGTAGGCGATCGCTACTGGTCAGAGCAGCTGGCAGCATCATGATCAGAGCAACAATA
>JBCBEA010000008.1:0-20322 GCA_038529195.1 Cyanobacteria bacterium J06600_6 | reverse complement strand
GTAGAACAGCTAGAGGCAGATATTAAAAGCCGAGACGCACAGGATAGCAATCGAGCGATCGCGCCGTTGAAAAAAGCCGAAGATGCGATCGAGCTAGTTACGGATAATCTCAGTATTGAAGCAGTAATTAACAAAATTGTTGAGCTTTACAATCAAATTTAATTGTCAATTTTCAATTATCCATTGTTCATTGATTTACTCGCCACTTAACCAGGCGATCGCACTTCTGATCCATTCTTCGACATTCTTGTTTTTCAACAAGATATTATCCTGACTTAAAGCAGCAAATACCTGTTCTATTTCCTCGTTGGAGTAGCCTAATGCTAATAGAGTCATTTCTAAATCTTCCTTAATTTCAGCAGGTGGGGAAAAGACGGCTTCGGGTTGCTGAACTTCCATGCCAGATATCTTGCGCCACTGTGCCAGCTTAGTTTTTAACTCTAGAGCAATTCTCTCGGCGGTTTTCTTGCCGACTCCTGGGGTTTTGGTCAAGGCGGGAATATTGCTAGTCACGATCGCACCAACTAGATCGGAGATGCCTAAAGTATCAATTAGAGCAATTCCCAGCTGCATCCCAATACCGCTGACGGCGGTTAGCTGTCGAAATAGATCTCTTTCTGCAGCGGTGGCAAAACCATAGAGAATCTGCTTATCTTCCTGAATTTGCAGGTGAGTATACACCTGAATCGATTCTTCGTCTTCTCCCTCTAGCTTTTGGGCAAAACGGGTAGAAATCTGCATCTCATAGCCAATATTATTTACATCCAAAATTAGAAAGAGGCGATTTTGAGTTGTCTTGGCAATATTTACTTTCGTACCTTTGAGGTAGCTAATCATGCTGAGATTCTCGTAATGACGGATTGCAACTCAATTATTCTCTAACAAATTTGCGACGATACTTCTCTTGTATACTTATTCGTGGAGCAGCGTGCACAGTTTAAAGTATTTTTGAACCTCTGACTTTCACTACAGCACAAGTCATAAAACAATCAAAGGTCTAGAGCCTAAAAATTAAAACATAAAACTAATTGATCTTCATCTCACTGATTTACCTGAACTAAAAAAATGCCCAACCATTTGCAATCGACTAAAAGTTTATATTTACAAAAGCACGTTGATAATCCCATTAACTGGTGGTATTGGTGTGATGAGGCATTAGCAGAAGCAAAACGCCACAATAAGCCGATCTTTCTCTCGATTGGTTACTCTAGCTGTCACTGGTGTACGGTGATGGAGGGAGAAGCATTTTCTAATCAGGCGATCGCCGACTATCTCAATGCTAATTTTTTGCCAATTAAAGTAGATCGCGAAGAAAGACCCGACATTGACAGTATTTATATGCAGGCGTTGCAAATGATGACGGGACAGGGCGGATGGCCGCTAAATATCTTTCTTAACCCTGAAGATTTAGTCCCTTTTTATGGCGGTACTTATTTTCCCGTTACGCCAAAATATGGTCGTCCTGGCTTTTTAGAAATTCTTCAGTCGATACGTCGTTTTTATGACCATGAACCAGAAAAATTATTGGCGTTTAAAAACGAAATCGTTAGTAATCTTCAGCAGTCAGCAGCAATTACTGGAAATAAAGAGGCAAGTTTAGATCGACAACTGCTCGATCGCGGTTTAAATAGTAATACTGCAGTACTAAAGCCAAATGATTTTGGACGTCCTAGTTTCCCGATGATTCCCTATTCTACTATTGCCTTGCAGGGTAGTCGATTTAAACAAGAATATGATTACGACATGCAAGCCTTGTCAACTCAGAGAGGTTTAGATCTAGTTACAGGGGGTATATATGACCATGTAGCAGGGGGATTCCATCGCTATACGGTAGATAATACCTGGACAGTACCACATTTTGAGAAAATGCTCTATGATAATGGGCAAATTATGGAGTATTTGGCGAATCTCTGGAGTAGTGGGGTACAGCAGTCAGGCATCAACAGGGCGATCGCTGGTACGGCTAAATGGCTAGAGCGAGAAATGACCCAAGGCTACTTTTACGCTGCTCAAGATGCTGATAACTTTACCTCCCCCAGTGAGATTGAGCCAGAAGAAGGAGATTTTTATGCCTGGAGTTATGCAGACCTAGAGTTTCTACTCAGCGCCACAGAATTAGCGGAGTTAGAGCAGGAGTTTACGATTACCCCTGGAGGCAACTTTGAAGGTAAAAACGTCCTGCAAAGACAGTCAACATCAGAACTAACCGCTAGCTTAGAACAGACGCTGGATAAATTATTTGCGGTGCGTTACGGACAGCCCGCCGCCGCCGTAGATATTTTTTCCCCAGCTAAAAATAATCACGAAGCCAAGACTACTAATTGGCAGGGACGGATTCCCCCTGTTACCGATACTAAAGCGATCGTTGCCTGGAATTCCCTGATGATCTCAGGATTAGCTAGAGCCTATGCCGTATTTAGGGAACAGTCCTATCTCGACCTAGCCACAGATGCAGTTCAGTTTATTTTGGATAACCAGTGGCTTGATGGCAGACTACAGCGCCTCAACTATGATGGCGTAGCAACTGTACCCGCTCAATCGGAAGACTATGCCCTGTTAATCAAAGCCTTATTAGATCTTCAGGCTGCCTGTCCCGAAGATTCAAAATGGTTAGAGCAGGCTGTACGGCTGCAGTCAGAGTTTGACAGCCTCCTCTGGAGTACCGAACTGGGTGGCTACTACAACAATTCGACCGATGCCAGCCAAGAACTACTGATCCGCGAGCGTAGCTACATGGATAATGCGACCCCGTCGGCAAATGGCATGGCGATCGCCAATTTAATTCGTTTAGCTCTACTGACTGACGATTTAGGATATAGCGATCGCGCCGAGCAAGGACTTTGGGCATTTAGTACTGTAATGGCTCAATCTCCCACAGCCTGTCCTAGCTTATTTACTGCCTTAGACTGGTGGCTCCACGGTACCAGTATTAAAACTAACCCTGAGCAGATAGAAACATTAAGCTCCAACTATTTACCCACCAGCGTCTATCGAATTGAAACCGAACTGCCCGAAGGTGCAATAGCGTTAGTTTGCACTAGCTCATCCTGTTTAGAACCAGCAACAACTATTGAGCAGGTATTAGAACAAGTGAAGTGCTAAAAACAAAAAGCATTTAGGCAGATCTAATCTTCAAGATTATTGAGCAGACTTTCTGTACTGGCTTGTATCATCTCGACTAACTCCTCAGACATATACTGATAATCGTCGGGAATATCTAGCACAATTATCTCTGGCAGATCTAAATGACGATACTGTTGGGCGATTATTATTTTGTGTTTTTGTTCCATGACTAAGACAAAATTAGCCCAAATTAAATCCTGTGCGGTAATTTTCTTTCTGGCACCAGAACTCGTACCCGCCGAGCGAACGTTAACTCTAGGATCTCTACGGTAGATGCTCTCCGCCGTAGGACTACGCCATTTATTTTTAGAACAGACAAATAAGAGATTAGCTGGCAAAATCAACAGATGGTGGAATTTCTTACAATAGGATAATTCATCATCCTGGTGTTCTCGAAGTGAGATGACTCAATGACTAGCAAACCCCCTTCTAATGGTGGCAGTTCTAAATCACCTATTAGCAAAGCTGTTACTCAAGCCGTACAGAAAATTCAGTCTAAGGTGAATTTCAATTCCAGCAATTTCAGAGCGGGGAAGCCAACCCCAGAATTGAGAATTAAGGAAGCCAACGGCAAAAAACAGAAATATCCCCTAGTGGGCGATCGCTATACCCTTGGAAGAAGCTCTCGTTGCGATATTAGCATTCGCAACCCTGTAGTTAGTCAGACTCACTTAATTCTCAAAAGAAATCGGAAAAAACCGCGATCGTTTATCGTTCAAGATGAAAAATCTACCAACGGTATCTATCGAGGTAAGCGTCGTCTTAAAGCCTTGTCTCTATTTCACGGCGAAAGCTTTACCTTAGGACCTCCAGAACTAGCTGCGGGAGTTACAGTTGAATATTTTAATCCTCCTCCCCTGTGGCTATATGTTATTCGCTACTCTCTATATGCTTTAGCAGGGATGTTGTGCCTGTTACTATTGTTGCTGAGTACGGAATGGTTCAAAGTAGCGGTCTATCCCCTACCCAGAGAATCAACTTTGCCCATTGTGGTCTATGCTCAGGATGGAGAAACGCCAATTAATCCTACTGCAAGTAACAATACTCACCGCGAACTCAAGAAGTTGGGTGATTTCTCCAAATATCTACCCGATGCAGTGATTGCTTCGGAAGACAGTCGCTTCTACTGGCATTTTGGAGTCGATCCGATTGGGGTGGCAAGAGCCATTTTTATCAATATTTCCTCAGAAAACCGTCAGGGTGCGAGTACTTTGACTCAACAGCTGGCTCGTAGTCTATTTCCTGAGGTTGGTCGGCAAAATACGGCAGGACGAAAGATCCGTGAGGCTTTGGTTGCCCTAAAATTGGAAACTTTCTATAGCAAAAACTTCATTCTCAAAACCTATCTAAATAAAGTTTACTTAGGCATTGGCAGCTATGGTTTTGAAGATGCAGCCCAATTTTACTTTGAAAAATCAGCAGCGGATCTAAATCTTTCTGAGGCTGCAACTCTCGTGGCTATTCTTCCCGCTCCTAACGCCTACAATCCTGTAAAAGATTACGATACGGCGATTGGCTTACGCAACCGTATTATTGATCGCATGTTAAAACTCGGCATGGTTGGCAAAGAAGATGCAGATCGAGCCAGGCGATCGCGGATTGAAGTTAGCTCTAGCGCCCGTGAAAGTTTCTCTAGCACCGTTGCCCCTTATTTCTATAGCTATGTGATTGATGAATTACAGGAGTTATTGGGTACAGATGTGGCACGCGAAGGAAATTTTATCGTTGAAACAGCCCTCGACCCCACCATGCAGAAAAAGGCAGAGACGGCTTTAGAAAATTCTCTCAGTACCGACGGTTCTCGCTTAGGTTTTAGTCAAGGGGCAGTAGTTACCCTCGATCGCAAAAACGGCAATATTTTGGCTCTAGTAGGAGGCGTAAATTATGGTCAGAGTCAGTTTAATCGGGCAGTTCAGGCGAAAAGACAGCCTGGCTCGACTTTTAAAGTTTTTGCCTATGCAGCAGCCTTAGAAGCGGGTATAGATCCAGATAAAGAATATTCTTGTTCGTCTCTATCTTGGCGAGGACAGCAGTATCGTGGTTGTGAGCGTAGTAGCGGTGATATTGATATGTATCGTGGTTTAGCCCAGTCGGAAAACGTCACTGCCCTGAGAGTCGCCCAGGAGGTGGGACTACCAAAAGTTATGGATGTTGCCCAGCGCCTGGGAGTATCTTCGCCTCTGGCGGAAGCCCCTGGCTTAGTGATTGGGCAGAGTGAAGCCACGGTCTTAGAAATGACTGGTGCTTATGCCACGATCGCGAATGACGGCATCTGGAATAAACCCCACGCAATTAATCGTGTATTAGACGGAAGTGACTGTAAAAAATCTACAGATCCCAGTAGCTGTCGCGTTATTTATATCTTTGATGATGACAAAGAGACTTTTCGCGATGTAATTAGCCAGGATGTTACGGATAAGTTAACCGACATGCTCGAAATCACTGAAGAAGGCACAGGCAAGGCTGCGTATATCGATCAGGGTGAGGCTGGCAAAACAGGGACAACCGATAAAAATGTCGACCTCTGGTTTATTGGCTATGTACCTAAAAATGATCTGGTAACAGGAGTTTGGCTGGGTAATGATGACAACTCTCCTAGCAATGGCAGTAGCTATCAGGCAGCAACTTTGTGGGGTAAATACATGCAGCAGGTAATTAGTAATTAGGCATTTTTTATGGATCAAATTCAGATCTTAATTGTTGATGACCAAAGCATTATTCGCCATGGACTGAAAAGCCTTTTAGAAATTCAGCCCGATCTAAAAGTAGTGGCAGAAGCAGAAAATGGGGCAGAAGCGATCGCCATCTTGCAAGATTTAGCGACTGACTCACGTTTACCAGACTTGGTCTTGCTAGATATCAGAATGCCGATCATGGATGGTGTGGCAACTACCAAAAAAATTACGCAAGATTTTCCTCAGCTTAAAGTTCTTGTCTTGACTACCTTTGACGATGATGAGTATGTTTCTCTGGCGATGAACTATGGCGCTAAAGGATATTTACTCAAAGACAGTCCGCCAGAAGATATTGCCATGGCAATTCGCTCAATTTACCGAGGTCACACTCATTTAGGACCTGGGTTGTTCGATAAAGTCTTTAACTACAGCTTGCAGTCCGCAAAAACAGCCGATATTCCCCCAGAATTAGCAGAACTTTCGCCCAGAGAAACAGAAGTCTTAAATCTCATTGCCACTGGTGCAAATAATCGCGAGATTGCTCAGTGTCTCTATATCTCCGAGAAGACCGTTAAGAACCACATCACCAGCATCCTGAGTAAATTAAATCTGCGCGATCGCACTCAGGCAGCTATTTTTGCTCATAACTATCTGCGGTAAAACGATCAACAATTTTTTCGATATTGTTCAAAAGTAATTACTTCTTACTTCTGGTAAATTATGGGTAACTATTGCCTATAAGCTTAACTGTTATGACCAGAGCCATATTTCAACCCCCAAAACTGCGTCGAGAAGAATGTGAAGATGGAGAGCGCAATGCAACCTGGCTAGAGCTATTTTTCGATCTAATTTTTGTCGTGGCGATCGCTCAGTTAGCTCATAATTTCCAAGAGGATTTTAGTCTCTTTGGTCTAGCCAAGCTAGGAATTTTGTTTGTTCCTGTCTGGTGGTGCTGGATCGGTGCAACCTTTTACGACACTCGCTTTGATAACGATGGCTTAGTTGATCGCCTGATTACTTTGGTGCAGATGGCGATCGCTGCCAGTTTAGCAGCTAATATTCATCATGGTTTGAGCAGTTCTTCAATGGGTTTTGCCCTCAGCTATATGGCATTTCGTGGAGTACTAATTTGTCAGTACATTCATGCGGGATATCATGTCCCGGAAGCTCGACCACTCACAACCTGGTTCGCCTTGGGTTTTAGTCTTAGTCTGTTGTTTTGGCTTGCCTCGGCATTCGTGCCAACTCCCTGGCGCTTTGGACTGTGGGGACTAGGGCTAATTGTCGATTTTGGTACGCCTTTAACGGCGGGGACAAAAGTTGTTAAAGTTCCGCCCAATATGGCTCATACAACAGAAAGAATTGGGCTATTTACGATCATTGTTTTGGGAGAATCAATTGTGGCGGTAGTTGGTGGAGTATCAGAAATTGACTGGACTCCTAACTCGATTGCGATCGCTTTATTGGGTTTATCAATTGCCTTTAGCTTTTGGTGGATGTATTTTGATACGGTGGATGAATCTCCCCTCCACGCTATGCGTCAAGGCAAGATGAAAATTGCTCTTACCTGGCTGTATTCACACTTACCTCTAGCAATTGGCTTAACCGCCACGGGAGTCGGCGTAGAGAAAATGATTCACGGTTTAGAAGACGGTGCAGCGATGGGGGAAAAAATTTTGTTTTGCTTGGCTGTTGCTTTGTGCCTGGCAATTCTTTCTAATCTGCACTGGACGAGTTGCGAACTCGGTCAAACCAAATGTAAAAAGATTCTGACCTACTATCGTCTTGCTGCTGCTGCTTTTATCTTAGCGTTGACCTTAGTCTGTAGTGTCTTGTCTTCCCTGACAATTATGAGCCTGGTTGCTTTTGCATGCACGATCCAGATTGTTCTTGATATTTTTAATACCTGTCCACAAACAGTAGGTAAAGTGTAATCGGTTACTAATTACACTAATCAACAAACCCGTTATAATCGCGATATTCTGTCAAATTTACGGCATTCATGAAAAAGCGCATCGCTAAATCTTTCGATCTTTTTGCTAACAAGCTAGTTCAGTTTAGTCAGGAGAGGGGTCGTATATCCTGGTGGATCTTTTTATTTGTTTTTGCTCTAATTCTGGTGTCCATAACTCCTTTGCCAGGAAACACTGGAACACTGGATAATTCCTCAGAGCAAGCTTGCCAAATTAACGATCAAAGGGAAATACGTGGAGTCTGGCTAACCAACGTCGATAGTGATGTTTTATTTGAGGCAGATAAAACCGAAGAGGCGATCGCTCTTTTAGCCAAAGCTAACTTTAATACTCTCTATCCGACGGTCTGGAACTGGGGCTATACTCTTTACCCCTCCAAGGTTGCCGAAGCTTTTACAGGACTGCCTCTTGACCCCACAGAGGGATTACAGGGAAGAGATACGTTGCAAGAAATAGTCGAGCTAGGACACAAGCAGGGAATGGAAGTAATTCCTTGGTTTGAGTTTGGTTTTATGGCACCAGCAGATTCAGAGTTAGCGTTGCGCCATCCAGAATGGTTAACCAGTCGAGAAGACGGTACGACAATTTGGTGGGAAGGAAAAGTACATCAGCGGGTCTGGCTCAACCCCCTGCGTCCAGACGTGCAGGATTTTATGACCGACTTAATTGTCGAAATTGTTTCTAACTACGATATTGACGGCATCCAGCTAGACGACCATTTTGGTTACCCCTCCGAGCTAGGCTACGATGACTACACCGTCGAGCTATATCAACAGGAACACGAGGGTCAACTACCGCCTTCAAACCCCAAAGATCCAGACTGGGTCAAGTGGCGAGCCGATAAAATTACCGATTACGTTGAAACCCTCTTTCAGGCGATTAAACAGCACAATCCTCAGGCGATCGTTTCTGTCTCTCCCAACCCCCAACATTTCTCACTTAATTCCTTCCTGCTTGACTGGTATCGCTGGGAAAGAAAAGGTTTAATCGAGGAGCTGATTGTGCAAATTTACCGTGACAACAACCAAAGCTTTATCAAAGAACTAAACCAGCCTGAAATTCAGGCAGTAAGGGAGCATATTCCTGTCGGCATCGGTATTCTATCGGGCTTAAAAGGTCGTGAAGTTCCCTTGTACAAAATATATAAACAGGTTAGGCTGGCTCGAAGGCATGAGTTTGCAGGAGTATCTTTTTTCTTTTATGAAAGCCTTTGGAACTTAGCAGCAGAATCCCCCGCGAGGAGACAGGCTGCATTAAAGAACATATTTTATCGTCAGGCACAGCGTCCTCATTTATCAGACTGCGAATTTAGAGTGTGAATTTAGAGTGTGAATTTCAACTCCAGTGATGATTGAGGTAATTAATTTGGGAACAATGACCTGGGGTGTGCAGCATGGAGAACCCAAGATTTAAATGGACAGCAGATTAAAATATTTGACTATTGAAGACTACAGTATTCTGTTAGACAAAGCTCAATTAGCTACATACAAGCAGCATGATGTCATTCTCAAAGAAGGTCGTTTATCTGAGGCAATTTATCTTTTAAGAGAGGGTGTAGTCAGAATTGAAAGAGCTGCTACTGGCAAAGACGTTGCGATCGCTTTTCTTGAACCTGGAGAGGTTTTTGGCGAAATTTCTTTTTTAGAGGGAGTTCCTACTACCAGTGCTGTCATTGCTCAGGAAGATGTCGAAGTTTGCATCTTTAATCATGAGGAATTAGCGGGCTTACTTTCTACTAAACCAGGTCTGTCTGACCGTTTCTATCAGTCTCTAGCACACAATCTTTCCAGTCGTCTCCACCAAACTTCTTCCCTTGTTTCTCACCTCATGAGACGTGTACGCGTAGCGCCCAAATATGAGGGTCAGCGAACGGGACAGGTCGGACAAAATAATATTCCGCCTGATTTAATCAGTGAGACAGAATTATTTAAACATAATTTAAGCAATATCGAACAGTCGATTCGCAATCGAGAAATCAGTGAGACTGAGGCCCAAACCCAGATTGACAAGATCTGTAATATGCTGATCAGCACTCTGAGGGAGCAGATTATTCAAGAGCCTAAGATAGATCGAGCCATTGGGACTTTTGTCTTTCGTGAAACTTTTCCTTTCTTTATGCTCAGTAGCTTTCTCGATCGCGCTTTTCGCCGACCAGGAGGTTATGTCAGCGATTCTTACATCACCGAACTGCTGTCTCAAAATGAACCTGAAGGAGATGGCTATCTTGGTATCTATCTCGACCGCTGGATTCGTTCTCGACCGACCTGTTTAGCTCTTAAGCATCGAGGCGGAATTATCACTGAAACAATTACTCATTTAATCGCCAACTGGGCAGAGTCAACTCCTTTACCGATTACTAGCATTGCCAGCGGATCTGCACCAGAAATTTTGGATCTCTATTTTCAGGTAGAGCCTCCGAATGTCCATGTTACCTGCATTGATTTTAATCATCAGGAAATATCTTCTGCTGCCACTATGGCTCACAAATGGGGCTTCCAGGATCGTCTCACCTTTGTTCAGGATAATTTCTTCTTGATGGCGGAAGGCTATAGCCAAATTGATATTCCCCAGCAGAAAATGATCTACAGCGTTAGCATGGGTAACTGTTTGCGCGATCGCGAATTTATTCGTATTCTTAACTGGATTTACGACCACCTGCTGCCTGGTGGGATTGTTATTTTAGGAAATCTACATGCTGCTAACCCAGATCGTGTTTTGCTAGAGCATATCTTAGAGTGGCATTCCGTCTATCGCTCCGCAGATGCTCTAGAATCACTTTTTTCTCGTTCCAAGTTTCGCTTCTTGCCTGTGGTGATCCAGTCTGATGAATATGGTGTAGAGCTATTCGTTGTCTGCAAAAAAGCCTGGGATGCAGAGCTATAAGAGTAATCGTACAAAATTAATTTGATAGCTTAGATTGGCTAAGAAACAGGGGTAAAAAGAAAAGAACAGCAGAATATACAGTTAATTCTGCATGGGTACTTATATGAAATACTTAATTACTTGCTATAGATAAGTAAAGACCTAAAGACGATTAATTTCTTCTTCCCTGACGCGGAGCGAAGCGGAGCTAATCCTTTAGGACTGCCTACATGCGGCTAAAGCCTTTGTGCCTCACCAAACCTACATATAGCATTCTTTTTTAGATTTCATATTAGCTGCTATTTTTGGCGCAAAAATTTTAATTACAGTCTGAAAATAATTCAGAGATTAAAGACGATAATGAGAGCTAGTGGCTGTCTTCATAGCTAGAGCTTTCTTATCTTGACCATAAATAAATGTTAGAAATATTACTCGAACCGTTGCAGTATGGCTTCATGCAGCGATCGATTATCGTTGCTATTACCGTTGGCATAATCTGTGCGGTAGTAGGTAGTTACCTAATGGTACAAAGATTGGCATTATTGGGAGATGCGATTAGTCATTCTGTTTTGCCTGGCTTGGCGATCGCTTATTTAGTCGGCGCAAATATTTTTTTAGGGGCATTTATTGCAGGCATTATTAGTACGGTGCTGATCAACGTCATTAGTACTCGCTCGAACATTAAAGAAGATACGGCAATGGGCATCGTCTTTTCCGCGTTTTTTGCCCTGGGAATTACCCTAATCACCGTCGTCCAAAAAGATAACAAGATTGACCTAAATCACTTTCTGTTTGGCAACATTCTCGCCGTTAATAGCAGCGAAGTTCGAGATACTCTGATCATTGCGGGGATTGTTCTCGTCGTAGTTTGTTTACTCTACAAAGAGCTATTATTTTATACTTTTGATAAGTTAGGTGCCCAGGCGGTAGGTTTACCCGTTGGCTTACTCGACTTAGGGCTGATGATCTTAATCGGTTTAACCATTGTGGCGAGTCTTAAGACTGTCGGCGTAGTTTTGGTTTTATCATTACTGATTACTCCTGCTGCAAGCGCCTATCTTCTGGTTAATCGCCTACATTTAGTGATGCTGTTAGGAATCATCATAGGCATAACTTCTAGCATTACAGGCATGTATCTTAGCTATTATTACAATCTACCTTCCGGTCCAGCGATTGTCCTCGTCGCCTCTGCTATTTTTACCCTTGCACTACTATTTAGCCCCAGTCAAGGACTATTAACTAACCCCAGCAGCGGATCGAGTAAGTCTAGTTTGTATGGGGAAATAAAAGGCTTGTTTGGTCAACGTCGTTAAGCTAAAGGTTAGCTTTAATAATTGGCGATCGCAACTAACAATAGCCAGGCAATTTAATCAGACTACGAAAATTAAGCTCTCGACGGGATTTGAACCCGTGATCTCCTCCTTACCAAGGAGGTGCTTTACCCCTAAGCCACGAGAGCGCATTCGAGTAATTATCATATAACATTTAAGGCAATTCGGGTACTTTTTTTTACTGACGATCATAAAACTCTGGAGTTGGTCGCAATGATCAAAAAACTTACCATATCTTTTAGATATATTTTGGCTTTGAGCTGATGAGATAGTTTTACAATTTGGGTTGAAGTTATAGCTAACATGCGATCGCCCAATATGAAAAATCTGCAACTGCCCCAAAGAATTATGCTGCTAGGTGCAGGAGAATTAGGCAAAGAATTTGTCATTGCAGCCCAGCGTTTGGGAAATTTTGTGATTGCGATCGATCGCTATGCTAATGCCCCGGCAATGCAGGTGGCAGATGCTTCTGAGGTGATCTCAATGCTCAGTGGGGAAGATCTCGAAAGAGTAGTCCAGCAGTATCAGCCAGACTTTATCGTGCCAGAAATTGAGGCAATCCGTACCGAAAAATTAGCGGAATTTGAGCAGCGGGGTATTACCGTCATTCCCACCGCTGCTGCCACCAACTTCACCATGAATCGCGATCGCATTCGAGAATTGGCTGCGGGCGAGCTAGGTATTCGCACCGCTAAGTATGCCTATGCCAGCACTCTTGAAGAATTGGTTCAGGCATCAGCGGAAATTGGCTTTCCCAACGTTGTGAAACCAGTTATGTCTTCTTCCGGAAAAGGTCAGTCGGTGGTTAATTCTGCTGCTGAGGTAGAGTCAGCATGGTCAGACGCGATCGCTGGTGCGAGGGGCGATACGCAAAAAATCATTGTCGAAGAGTTTATCAACTTTGAGATTGAAATTACCCTGATGACTGTCAAACAGTGGAATGCGCCGACTATTTTCTGTCCTCCCATTGGTCATCGTCAGGAGAGAGGGGACTATCAAGAATCTTGGCAGCCCGCAGGTATTTCTGATCGGCAAACAAAACAGGCAGAAGCGATCGCTGCTCTAGTTACAGATGCTCTGGGCGGTGCAGGTATATTTGGAGTGGAATTTTTTATTACTCCAGACGAAGTCATCTTTTCCGAACTCTCTCCCCGACCCCACGACACGGGCATGGTAACGCTGATTTCACAGAATTTGAATGAGTTCGAGCTACATCTACGGGCAATTCTGGGCTTACCAATTCCCAAAATTGAACTTTTTGCCCCTTCCGCCAGTGCGGTAATTTTGGCAGATCAGCAGGCAAATCAAATCAGCTTCAACCATGTAGCCGAAGCTTTAACGGAAGTAGATACGGATCTGAGACTGTTTGGCAAGCCAGATTCGCGTCCCTACCGACGCATGGGAGTCGCTCTAGCTAAGGCTGAAAACACAAAATTAGCTAGAGAGAAAGCTGCTAAAGTCGCTGGCAAAATCTCTCTCAGTTAGTGCAATTGTTCTAAACAATTTTCTGATTGCCAAAGCTATTTTTTGGGGCTGAGAATGTGAGATTGAGTAAAAAGCTGATAGCTATCCTCACCAATAAATCTTCCTGTCTCAACCTTTCTGTTTACATTGGCTGTAATTCGCCAATATAGGCAATACCAATAATATTCAGGGTCCATTTACGAGGATCTCGTCTTTTCGGCTCTTCTTTGACGTAATCTAGCTCGTAGCGATCTGGATGTTTGGAACAGCAGCCAATTGAGACAGGAACAAAATCTGAAGATGGTTCAAATCTTCTTAAAGGCAAGGTGATTAGGTTAATTACATTTTGAGGCTTGATTTTATTGACCCAAGCAGAATATGAACTTGTAATAATACGCTGTTTCCCACAGTTAATCTCAATAAATCCATCGTTAAGGTCGGATTTAATGTAGATGGCTGCCAACTGCCCTTTGAGACGAAATCGCATGGCATTTTTTTGAGTCAGAGTGAAATTTTTCTCCCGATAAACGCTGTTTTGATAGACAGAAGTTTTCGGCTGGCGATCAAAGAAATTAGCCGACTCAAAATTATCAAAGAAAGTCAAGTTTTCAAAGTTATCTTTGTAGATCGCCTGAATATCTAATCCTTTCGGAGCATTTTTATCAGACTTAAGACTACTAATTATGCCTATTTTACTAAGCTGCTTAATAATTGTTTCTGATACAACCTTAACTCCTGTTGGTCTAGTGTAGTGAGCAACATCTTGAGCGTCATATAAAGACTTAACGAAGTTAATTCCTTTGGTCTGCTTTAATAGCTTAGTTATATTAACAACTGGCAAACAATAACGCTTGCCGATCTCCTCATATATCTGCGATAATTGGCATTCTTGTTGATAATATTCTGCATGATTAACACCAAATATTAATAGCATAATCAGGCAATAGGGATTAGATTTTTTACATTTACGAATAAATCCTTCTAAGGATTTACCCACTAGTTTTAATGAATAATTATCCGTTTCAATGGCATGACGATCATTTACGCAATATTCAAAAAATATGATATCACTTTGATTGGCAATATCGTGTCTATCTTCTTGTATCGTTCCAAAGATATTAGGAACACCGCCTAGCGCATAATAATTAATCGAAGTTTTTTTACAAGTTAATCTACTTAATTCGTCAGATAAATATTTAACATACCCTCGCCTCATAACTGAATTAGAGCCACCTACAATAGAAATTTTCAAATCAGCTTGTTTGTTGCTATTTGTTAGATTTCTAAAAAACATTTAAGTTTTACAGATATTAGTTATAAATTTGTCTTCAAAAAATATACCATTACAATAATGTCATTATTATGTTGATTTAATGAAGACCTCAACTATTACTTATGCCCACATTCGTTAAAATTGAAACTGGAATTGTCGATAAAGCAATCTTCGATCGCCATGTATCCGCTCACAAGCAATATGTTCATCAGCTAATTTCTGCTGGGCATCAAGCAAAAACAGGCTACTGGAAGGAGTTGGGAGGGGGAATGCTAATCTTTGAGGCCAATTCTCTGGCTGAAGCCGAAAAAATTGTTGCCCAAGATCCCTTAATTATCAATAAATGCGTCAAATACGAACTACACGAATGGTGTATTGTTGCCGAGTAACCAAGAGAGCTGAAAATATTAAGAACACTTCATGAAAACTTTATTTAGTCACAACTTTCTCAGTTTTTTTGACCTGAGATTTTGACTGTTTACTGACAATTAGCTGTAAAAAACTCAGGCTGGCTAATAACCAACAGTAGCCAAAGACATAGCCACCTAAAATATCAGTTGTCCAATGGGCTTTGACATAAATACTGCTAAAGCCAATCAACAAGACTATGAAACTAGATAAACCGTAAACATACTTAGCCAGTTGAGGATATTTGGTGGCAATAATAAAAGACATGTAAAAGTAGAAAACTAAATTACCTGCTGCATGACCGCTAGGAAAACTGTCTGGACTTAGATCGCTGACCAGTCTTGGTTTGGGCGGGCGATCGCGATCAAAAAAGGGTTTGAGCACCTCATCTACCAGCAGCAAAATGCCTAACGTCGCGAAAACTAAGGCCTTTACTTCTGACCAATAGCGTTGGCGAATCAAAGTAATTAAGGCAACCAGCACAATTGTCCCTGTGACGTAGGTATTGCTAATTAAATAAACGCTGCTAAAGATAAAATTAAGCCCAGGATTTTGCCTCACTTCCAGAAACTGAAGAATGTTCGGATCGACAGAATAGTAATCTTCGTTAAAAACTCGAATGCAAAGCTGTAGGAATGGCAGCAGCAGTACAAAAAGCAGATAGAAAAGATTTCGGCTGATTCGAGGGTATTTGGGCATGGGCTAAATCATCATAAGAGCAGCTTTGCTTCGGCAATTATAATCATTCAGAATAAAAGCTGTAGATAATTTGACACTGTAGTTATGAAGTCAGAGTTGTCGCCTAAAAGCGATCGCAACTCCTTCTAGACAAGTTGTAACTTCAACTAATTGCCTCTACACAACTAAAAATGCTTTAAAAGCCTATAGCTTATAGCTTATAGCTTATAGCTCTCTCCGCTAGTCAATTAACTTAACCTAATCGAGGTTATTTACAATCTGATTAAGACTACCAAATTCATTTATCATAGGAGACTAACCTCACACAAGCGATTCATTTTCCAGCTATGACCAAGCAAACTATTTCTGTCTTAGTAGAAGACGAAGCAGGAGTTTTAACCCGCATTGCTGGGTTATTTGCTCGCCGTGGCTTTAATATTGAAAGTCTGGCAGTCGGTCCCGCCGAACAGTCGGGTGTCTCCCGCATCACAATGGTTGTTCCTGGAGATGAAAAAGTTGTCGAACAGCTAATTAAGCAGCTCTATAAACTAATTAGCGTGCTGAAGGTGCAGGATATTAGTCAGCAGCCCTGTGTCGAAAGAGAATTGATGCTGATCAAAATTAATGCTACGGCTTCTAATCGTGCCGAGGTAATTCAGGTAGCGCAAATATTCCGCGCCCGCGTAGTTGATATGGCGGAAGAAGCGATAACCTTAGAGGTGGTTGGCGATCCAGGTAAGATAGTTGCCATTATTCAGATGCTAACTAAATTTGGCATCCGCGAGATTGCCCGCACGGGTAAAATTGCTTTAGTTAGAGAATCGGGGGTAAACACCGAATACCTTAAAGCCCAAAAGGCAAAAGCCAGCTTCTAATTTGTTTATCGGGCGATCGCTTTTTTGATTGACCCCGTTTATTAACCAATATAATTTACGATTTCAGTAAAACCTTAGCTCGGTCAGTCATAAAATTTTGGTCTAGCAAAATCTGATATAGGTTAATGTCAGTCTCTAAAAGGCAGGCATGACCACTTTGAGGCAATACTGTCATTTTGCCCTGGGGTAAAATATTTGCCAGCTTTTGCGCTTCTTCTACTGAAGGTAAGAGCCCATCTGCTGCTCCCGCGACGATTAGGCAGGGTAGGTCGAGACTGCGTAATTCTTCATCTAGGACATTGAAATCTCTTAGTAGAGACAGTCGCCAGCTGACTACATGGGGTGGAATCGATTTCATGCTGGAAATCAGCCGATCGCGATCGCAGTCATTAATACGGTTGAGGCGAGCTAAAAATGGCAGTAACCCCGCAGCTGAGTAGCGATGAACCCAAGAAGGTACTAATGCCGTAATATCTGCTCCCCAACTTAAAATTGGTAGGTGCTTAAAGCAGGATGCTGGGTTAACTAAAATTAGCTTTGTAATCAAATTTGGGGCAGCAAGAGCCGTTTTTATTGCTAAACAGCCGCCAAAAGATTCCCCGCACAGATAAACTTCTCTATTTGTTTTTGACTCTAATTCTCGATTAATTAATTTAACCGTATCTCTGGCTAAATCTTTCCAGGTGCTGTAGTTATCTGTCCGAATTGTCAGACATCGCAAATCAAAGTTGGCTGCTAAACGATTGGCTTGAGTTTGCAGCAATTCTCCCGTACCGTCCATGCCAGGCAGATAAACAAACAGTGGCGCACTAGCGTTAACTGTTCTGGGATCAATAAAATCTACGCTAAGTTCAAAACTCATAGATATATAAGGTACAAAGTAAAATAAAACTTATAACTTCTTAATATTCATTATCTTCTAATATTTAATAGAACGATCCTGATTTCCACCTCTTTTTCTTTATATTTGTTGGATAGCTGTTTTGCCCTAGCTAATTAATAGCACCCTAACTGTAATAACTCTGTGATTCGATCCTGGCAATAGGTAGTGAGTTCAGTCGCCATTTTTTTTGCCTGTCGACCTTTATATGCTTCCTTCTGAGCTGGGGTAATTAAGTAGGGTCTACCAATGGAGACGTGAACGCGATGATAAACCAACATTGGATGTAAACCCTGTCGTTCAAAGAAAGGTTCGTCTCGATCAAAATGCTTGAGCCAATGAATCGGAATACTAGGATAATTGGTCTCCGAGAGAGAAGCAATCGCCACAGGCAATACGGCTAAATCGGTCACGGCTGATTTCCAAGCCAAATGGGCAAAACCACGGTGAAACTGATTGATTTCGTGGGGTTCAGTCGGTTCGATCATCGGCTTTGTGCCTTCGGGAAACAAGCCTACCCACTGTCTCGAAGTCAAAAGCTGATTTGCGCGCAGAAAGAAATCTCGCTGCCGATTTTCAGCTGCACCCAAAGGAAAACAGCCCAGGGAGTTAACAATTTCCCTTACTCCTGGAGTTTCGCCCATGTAGTGATGACAGGCAATTCGCAGGGTGTTGGGAATCGTTTTAATCAAAATTGGCGCATCTAAAAAGCTGCGGTGATTACTAACAACAATTGTGGGAATATCTTCGGGAATGCGATCAAGATAAGACTGAGTCAGCTTGAGATTAACGGCTGAGATTAAAGATTGAGAAAGGAAACGGGGGGTAAATGACAACATTCAATTAAATTGCTGGCAGATTCGAGCCAAAACACAAAACATATTACTGCTCTAGTTCTGTTTATCCTATTTTTAGTATGGAACAATACTCGGTCTTTAACAAAATTCAATCTATTAACTAGGAACTAGTAACACTCTCCAACCCCTATTGTTCCAAGCTTTTAGCACTCTTGATCGCAATTTTAAAAATTGTCGCGATAGACCACGGCTAAAATTCGAAAAGTTGGCATTTGTTAACGAAATCGAAAATTTATTAAGTATTTTCCTTAACGTTAACTTAAAGCCCTGTTGTAATTGATACTGTAGTTGTTGGAACGATAAAATTTCACTGATTTAGGTTGCCTACAATTAAGCCCCTAAAATATTCTCACTTAAGTACAAGCAGCCACTCTGCTGTCTCAATTTATAAAAAATTGCCCTCAGCGAAAAGATTACTAAACCTAAAGTCTTTTTCGTTGAGTAGTTTCGCGCTAATTTAAATGAACAATCCCGATCTCAATCATAAATTCTCTTTAACAACTCCTCTTTACTACGTTAATGGAGTTCCTCATATTGGCAGTGCCTACACTACCATCGTGGCAGATGCCGTAGCTAGATTCCAGCGTTTACAAGGTAAATCCGTTCTGTTTATTACAGGTACGGATGAACACGGACAAAAGATCCAGCGCACGGCAGAGGAGGAAGGAGTTGAACCCCAAATTCATTGCGATCGCATTGTTGAAAGTTTCCAGACTTTATGGACAAAGCTAGATATTAAATACGATCGCTTTAGTCGGACTACAGCAACCAAGCACAAGCAGATTGTCAATGAGTTTTTTGATCGTGTTTGGCAACAGGATGATATTTATTTAGACCGCCAACAAGGCTGGTATTGCGTTTCCTGTGAAGAATTTAAGGAGGAGCGAGAGCTAATTGAAGACCATTACTGTGCCATTCACACCAATAAACAGGCAGAATGGCGCGACGAAGAAAACTATTTCTTTCGCCTGTCTAAATACCAGCAGCAGCTAGAAGAACTATATGAGTCTCAGCCAGACTTTATCCAGCCACCTAGTCGCCGAAATGAGGTAATCAATTTTGTTAAGCAAGGTTTAAAAGACTTCTCGATTTCTCGGGTTAATTTAGACTGGGGTTTTCCTGTCCCAATCGACGATAAGCATACAATCTATGTCTGGTTTGATGCCCTACTGGGATATGTTACCGCGCTTTTAGACCCAGAGGCAGAACCCACCCTGGATAATGCCCTGACACAATGGTGGCCAATCGATCTTCATTTGATTGGTAAAGATATATTAAGATTTCATGCAGTTTATTGGCCTGCTATGTTAGCTTCTGCTGGTTTGCCTTTGCCAAAAAAGGTTTTTGGTCATGGTTTTCTCACTAAAGACGGACTCAAAATGGGTAAGACTTTAGGGAATACTATCGATCCGATTGAGCTAGTTAATAGATATGGTGCAGACGCCGTACGCTACTACTTTCTCAAAGAGATTGAACTGGGCAACGACGGTGATTTTAATGAAACTCGTTTTATCAACGTGCTTAATAAAGATTTAGCTGACGTTTTGGGCAATTCGCTCAACCGCACCTTGGGAATGTTAAAAAAATATTGCCAAAGTAACGTACCACAATTATCCAGTGCGGACTATGGCTCAGACCACCCTTTAACCGAGATTGGTCTGACTTTAGGCGATCGAGTTGTCAAGGCTTATGAAAATTTTCAGGTCAGCCAAGCCTGTACTGAGGTTCTAGTTTTAGTACGAGCCGTCAATAACTATATTGATGAAAGCGCACCCTGGACACTGTTTAAACAAGAAAAGCAAACCGAAATTGAGCAAATTTTGTATGCGGCTCTAGAGTCGATTCGTCTCTCGGCTTATCTTCTTTCCCCAGTAAGTCCGACTACCAGCAGCAAAATATATCAGCAGTTGGGGTTTGATTGGG
>JBCBEA010000007.1:0-21121 GCA_038529195.1 Cyanobacteria bacterium J06600_6 | reverse complement strand
ATGCAATCGTATTTAGAGGCGTATTTTGATGGGGAATTGTCAGAGGACAATATAGAACAAATTGTCACCCACAAAACTGTAGCCCTCAAGGATACCGCGACCCATAATACACAACATGTTGCATCTGCCGAACAATTAACAGAGGCTACCAAAATTGTTGATTTATTAACTCAAAATACTGATGAAATGACCAACCTGCAGCGGGGATTAAACGGGGAATATATACCTCCCGCGCCTGGTGGCGATTTATTAAGAGACGGTAGTGGCGTATTGCCCACAGGGAGAAATATCCATGCTTTAGATCCTTATCGGATGCCTTCCCCTGCTGCTTACGAAAGAGGTAGAGAAATTGCGAAGAAAATTCTGCAACAAAACTTAGACGAGAAAGGCGCGTATCCCGAAACTGTAGCGGTAATGCTGTGGGGACTGGATTCGATTAAAACGAAGGGTGAATCTCTGGGCATTTTATTAGAATTAGTAGGCGCTGAACCCGTAAAAGAAGGTACGGGTAGAATTGTGCGCTATGAATTAAGACCTGTTGACGAAGTCGGACATCCTCGCATTGATGTCTTGGCTAATCTATCGGGTATCTTCCGCGATACTTTCGTCAATATTATTGAGTTATTAGACGATTTATTCCAACGTGCAGCCAAAGCCGAGGAATCTGAATCAGATAACTATATTCGCAAACACTGTCTGGCATTAGAAGCCCAGGGAATAGCCAACGCCAGCGCCAGAATGTTCTCCAACCCCGCAGGCGATTTTGGATCTTTAGTTAATGACCAGGTAGTAGACAGCAATTGGGAATCTAGTGATGAACTTGCCGACACCTGGAAAAACCGCAACGTCTTTAGCTATGGACGCAAGGATAAGGGACAGGCTAGACCTGAAGTACTAACCCAGCTACTCGAAACTAGCAGCCAAATCATTCAAGAAATTGACTCTGTAGAGTATGGCTTAACCGATATTCAAGAATACTATGGCAACACAGGCGGATTAAAACTAGCTGCGGAAAAACAAAGCGGTAAAGAAGTAGAAGCTTCTTTTGTCGAAAGCTTCTCTAAAGATACCAACCCCCGTAAGCTAAAAGACCTACTCCGCATGGAATACCGCACCAAGCTACTCAATCCTAAATGGGCAGAAGCGATGGCAGATCAGGGTTCGGGTGGCGCATACGAAATCTCCCAACGCATGACCGCACTTATCGGCTGGGGCGGTACGGCTAATTTTAAAGATGACTGGGTATATGACCAGGCTGTAGATACCTATGCTTTAGATGCAGAAATGGCAGCCAAGTTACGAGAAGCCAATCCTGAAGCTTTTAGGAATATTGTCGCACGGGCGATCGAAGCTAATGGCAGAGGTTTGTGGAATGCTGATGAAGAGAAGTTAGAGAAGTTACAGGAGTTATATGAGTCTACTGAAGACGAATTGGAAGGAGTTACAGTATGATAATCTTAAAATATTTTAATTATTCAAATCTTTATGGTGGGCAATGAATGACTTTACTGTTGCTTCACCTAATCTATGTCAACATAACAATATGGCGATACTAACAACAAGTTTTGTGTGTGAGTTGCTAAATGTCTAACTCAAAGCAGAAAGAACAACCCAATAAAAAAGAATGGTATGCAGAAAGTCTGAGAATGACAGCATTTCTCAGCCCTTCTGCTAAAGTCAGCGCACAAAATTGGTGGGAAGATATTGTTGGGGAATTACCGCAAAATGAGATATCTCAACCAAAAACAGGAGTGAAACGCTATGACGGTCTATTTAAAGATGATAGTACGGAAGGAGCGTTGCTTCTCACAATTCAGCCAGCCAGAATTGATTGGCAAATACTTCCACTAGAATCTGGCATCCCAGAATTTCCTAGAATTGGGTTATTTACAAATTCATCAATGTCGTTTCAGGATTTAATGCTTCGCTGGCTAGAAAACTCTCCTTCTTTGCAGAGGTTAGCTTTTGGCGCAAATTTATGGCATTTGGCAGAAGATTATAATCAACTTTGCAAAAGAATATCGCATTATTTATCTTTCGATTTGGATTCAAATTCATCGGATTTTTCTTATCAAATTAACAGACCCAGAGAATCCAACAGTATAAAAGAATCAAACTTGAAAATTAATCGTTTGTCAAAATGGGGTGTTAGTTCTGTCTTTAAAGTTGAAATACCTTCTAAAACTGTTACTCAAAATTTTGTCGCTCAAGCATCAGAAATTGCTTTAAGCCTCAATTTAGATATCAACACTATGGGAGATTTTCCGATTAATTCTGGTTCAGAGAACTATAAAAAAGTTTTTAGAGAATTAATAGAGGCTGGTAAGGAAATATCAGAAAAAGGTGATATAAAATGAACAATACTATCGAAGACTTTCAAAGTCTATCTTATTTGCATAGAACAGATGAGGGTTCTAAAAATCAGTTTGTCGTCAACAATTTTAGTTCAACTCAAAGCGACAATTTTTGGAGAATTTTAACTTCATTTGCAGATACTAATTCTTCATCTGATATTTTTCAATATCAGATGACAGAACTATCTGAAACTTCTACAGAGCTAGTCGAGGCTTCAAATGAGCTTTATCAAGAAATCGAGTCTATATTTTGGTCAGCCAGAGAAGAGTTTTTTGAAGATGGTATGGAAAGCGAGTTTTCTAATAAACTATGCTCTACTATTCTCAAATATGGCAGTGATGCAATAGAAGTAATAACATTATTAATTGTTTACGGTAAGGTATGTCCAGAAGTTGCTAGTGAATCACTACGGTGGTTGGGTAGAATAGAGCAGCCAGAATCATATGAGTTTCGCCGTTGGCTTTTGGAAAGAAGTCTGACGTTATCGTCTGGAATTGCAAGAGACGGTGCAATTCTGGGTCTTGCTTCTATGGATGATAAACATAGTATTCCTTATTTAAAAGAAGCTATTAAAGATGAGCCTTCTGCTGAACTGAAACAAGACATGGAGCAAGTTTTAGAACAGTTGGAGTGTTAATTTTAGTGCCATTACTTTTAAGAGGAATACGCAAGCGTAGATGGTCTACGGATGCTAGTATTTCAGGCTTATCAGAGGGAGAAATTCAGGCTGACGCTTTTGGAGACTTAAGTACCAGTAAAAATACTCTCTCTGTTTGGCATGTAGAAGACGACAAATCCAATATAGATCAGGTGATAACCGCTTTTGCATCTAACAGAGATAACATATCTAACTTCGATTACGTACTATTTAATACTAATTTGGTATCTAATATTGGAATTAATATAGAGCAAAATCCAGGAGCAACACCATTTGAAGCTGCAAATCATTGGCATCGCGATCTTACAATGCTAACAGCATCAAAACTTTTTAAACTTATCGACATTATATGTAATCAACACATAGAAAAGAGCAGAGTGAAAGAAAAAGATATTTTAAAGTTAATTAACAAAGCCGTTGAGAATAATTTAATTCAAAGGGAAAGACTAAAAGAAAAAATAGTTAGCAAGCTCAATTAAAGATTAAGTCGCCCTACAAATGCGATCGCGCTACAAGAATCGCCCGACATTGGATATAAGTGACGAGTATGATGTACAGGATTTATTTCACTCGCTGCTAATTCTGTATTTTGATGATATTAGAAGAGAAGAAAGCAACCCTAGTTATGCGGGTGCAAATTCAAGAGCCGATTTTTTGTTAAAGCCAGAACAAACAATAATTGAAATTAAGAAAACGCGTAAAGGTTTAGGCAAGAAGAAGTTAGGAGAAGAGTTAACTTTGGATATTCAAAAGTATCAATCTCATCCCGATTGTAAAACTTTAGTTTGCTTCGTTTACGATCAAAAAAGAATAATTGGTAATCCTAGAGGTTTAGAAAGAGATTTAGAGCAGGTTACTGACAAGATAGAAGTAAAGGTATTTATTAGACCTGAATAAAATAGTTTTAAGCGATAACTGTAAAAAGCGATCGCTTACAAGAAAAACAAAAAAAGATGCCCCCGCAAGAGCATCTGTTAACTTGTTAAATTAACTTCAATTTAGATTACTTAAAAGCATCTAAGTTAATTTCTACGGGTTCGATATCCCAGATTTGTTCGCAGTATTCTTTGATAGTGCGATCGCTAGAGAATTTACCCATGCGAGCGGAATTTAAAATAGACATTTTTGTCCACTTGTCTTTATCTTTATAGGTTTCGGAAACTCGATCCTGGCAGTCGATATAGTCTTGATAATCTGCCAGCAGCATGTAGGGATCGTCATATAGCAACGAGTCTACAATTGGCTTAAATAGTTTAGTGTCGCCGTGACTAAAGTCGCCGTTCGCAACTCTGTTAATTACTGCCTTTAGCTCTTCGTTACCGTTATAAAAAGCCATGGGATCGTAGCCGTCTGCCTTCATTTGATAGACTTCTTCTGCAGTCAAACCAAACAAGAAGAAATTATCTTCACCTGCTTCTTCACGAATTTCGATGTTTGCCCCATCGAGAGTACCGATAGTTAATGCGCCATTCATGGCAAACTTCATATTACCCGTACCCGAAGCTTCTTTACCCGCAGTCGAAATCTGCTCTGATAAGTCCGCAGCAGGATAGATTTTTTGTCCGAGAGAGACATTGAAGTTCGGTAAGAAAACTACTTTCAAGCGTCCTTTAACGTCGGGATCTTTGTTAACTACCTCCCCTACAGCATTGGCAAACTTAATAATTAGCTTTGCCATAAAGTAGCCAGGAGCAGCTTTTCCGCCAAAGATGAAGGTACGAGGTACAATCTCCACACCAGGATTTTGCTTGATGCGATTGTACAGAGTAATAATGTGTAACACCATTAGGTGCTGACGCTTGTACTCATGAATTCTTTTAACCAGAACATCAAAGATGGAATCAACGTTGACATCAACATTTTTGATTTTCTTGATCTGTTGCGCCAGGGTAATTTTGTTTTGACGCTTGATGTCGCGCCACTGTTCGCAAAATTCCTTGTCATTAATAAACTTCTCTAGGACTCGCATTTCATCGAGATTCTTGAGCCAGCTATCGCTTTTAGTCTGTTCGGTAACTAACTTAGCTAATCGAGGATTACTTAATAAGATCCAACGACGGGGAGTAACGCCGTTAGTTTTGTTAAAGAACTTCTCTGGCCAAAGTTTAGCAAAGCCCTGTAGGGTATATTTTTGCAGCAGCTTAGTGTGTAGAGCAGCTACGCCGTTAATGGCGTGACTACCAACACAGGCTAAGTTTGCCATCCGCACTTTTTTCTCAGCGCCTTCTTCAATAATCGAAAGTTCGGCAGCTAATTCTTCATCATCAGGGAACCAAGTACGAATATCTTCGAGGAAACGATGATTGATCTCGTAGATTATTTCGATGTGCCGGGGAAGCATACGGCTAAATAAACTAACCGACCATCTTTCTAGCGCTTCGGGTAGAAGAGTGTGGTTCGTATATGCCAGAGTTTCTTGGGTAATCGTCCAAGCCTGATCCCAATCCATGTCGTGCTCGTCAACCAACAAACGCATCAACTCAGCAACTGCTACCGCAGGGTGAGTATCATTAAGCTGAATTGCAGCTCTTTGCTGGAAGTTAGTTAGGTCAGGGTGAACATGAAGGTGAATCTTGATTAGATCCTGCAACGAAGCAGACACGAAGAAATACTGCTGCGCGAGACGGAGTTCTTTACCCTGAGGAGTATTGTCGTTGGGATAGAGAACTTTAGAGATCGTTTCCGAACTCATTTTCTCCGCTACGGCGCGATCGTAGTTACCAGCGTTAAACGCTTCAAAGTTAAACTGCTCGCTGGCTTCTGCTTTCCAAAGTCTAAGGGAGTTTACTGTGTTAGTGCGGTATCCAGGGACAGGAGTGTCATAGGGAACGGCTTTAACCTTGCGATCGCAAATCCAGGAAACGCGCTCATTACCCTGAGTATCACGATAGCTTTCGGTATGTCCTCCCAGCTTAATCTCAACAGAATCTTCGGGGCGAGCAATTTCCCAAGGATTTTTGAACATCAGCCAGTTATCAGGAATTTCTGCTTGCCAACCGTCGCGCAACGCCTGGTGAAAAATACCAAACTCATAGCGAATACCATAGCCAATTGCAGGCATCTCCAGGTTAGCTAAAGAGTCTAAAAAGCAGGCTGCCAAACGACCTAAACCACCATTGCCTAGACCAGGATCGGGTTCTTCCTCAACGAGATCTTCAATATTTAGATTAAAACCGCTGACTACCTCGCGCATTTTTTCGTAGATTCCTAAAGAAATAAGATTATTCTCTAGGTGACGACCCATCAAAAACTCAGCAGAGAGATAGGAAACAACTTTTACATCTTCTTCGTAGTAGGTGCGACCAGTTTTGATAAAGCGGTGGAGCAGGCGATCGCGGACGGTAAAAGCTAGAGCCTGATAGTAATCGTGAAGAGTAGCGTTAGACTCGTCTTTTCCTTGAAGATAGAACAGGTTATCTGCAAAGGCTCGTTTGAGAGTCTCAACACTCATGCCTGTGCGATCGTCTTCAACTTGAATAGTGCGATTAGCCAAAGTACCAGTAGTAACTTTTCGATCGAGCTTTTGAGAAGTTTTTGATTCCATATTTCCCTAAAGATGATGTTGGTATAGATGATTGCTTAAGATACAGACAAACAATTTATCTTGATGATCTTCACGAGGAGATTGCTGTCTAAATGATGTTTTCGTATAGCTCGCTTCTATATTGCCACGTCAAATTTAATTTGACTGTTTATAGGTTACTACCAGTTTTAGTAAGATCGGCTTGGAAATGCCCAAGCCTTAATCTTTGGTTTAGAAACTGAACACTTTATTTAGCTTTTTGGTCCTAGCCCGATTGTGCCAGCATATACCGCGCGATCGCCCAATTCTTCTTCAATTCGCAAGAGGCGATTGTACTTAGCAACCCTTTCACTACGACACAGAGAACCTGTTTTGATTTGTCCTGCACGGGTCGCAACTGCTAGATCGGCAATAGTCGTATCTTCTGTTTCCCCTGAACGATGGCTGATTACGGAACGATAACCGCTACGGGTCGCTAACTCAATAGTTTCTAAAGTTTCGGTTAGAGTCCCAATTTGATTGAGCTTAATCAAGATTGCGTTGCCTACTTCCAGGTCAATACCTTTTTGGAGGCGAGTTTTATTGGTAACAAACAGATCATCACCAACCAGCTGAATTTTTGCCCCTAGTTTATCAGTCAAAGTTTTCCAGCTATCCCAGTCGTCTTCATGCAGCGCATCTTCAATCGAAACAATTGGATACTTTTCAACTAACTCTGCCAGGTAGCCAATAAATTCCTCTGGAGAATGAGCCTCACCGTCATAGGTATACTTGCCGTCAGCATAAAATTCGCTAGCTGCGACATCCATTGCTAAGGCAATTTCCTCGCCTGGTTTGTAACCCGCCTTCTCGATCGCCATAATCAGCAAATCTAAAGCCTCTTGATTTGAGCCGAGATTGGGCGCATATCCACCTTCATCACCCACACCAGAAAGCAAACCCTTTTCGCCTAAAACCTTACTGAGGGTCGCAAATACTTCCGCTCCCCAGCGCAAAGCCTCCCGAAAGGAATCTGCGCCAACGGGCATGATCATAAATTCTTGAAAATCAACGTTATTATCTGCGTGAGAACCGCCATTGATCACATTCATCATCGGTACTGGCAGCACATTTGACAATGGACCTCCGAGATAACGATAAAGCAGCAGCTCTACTTCTTCCGCTGCTGCTTTTGCCGTTGCTAGAGAGACCGCTAAAATAGCGTTTGCGCCTAAATTCTTTTTGTTTTGAGAACCGTCACGGTCAATCATAATTTGATCGACTGTCGCCTGATCTAAAGCATCTACATCCAGCAGATCGGGACTGATTTTCTCCTTAACGTTACGCACGGCGGTAAGGACACCCTTGCCTCCATAGCGATCTTTGTCATCATCCCGCAGCTCATGAGCCTCAAAACTGCCCGTAGAAGCACCACTTGGCACTTGAGCTAAACCTACTGCTCCAGTCTCTAGACGCACTTCGGCTTCGATGGTAGGACGACCACGGGAATCTAAGATCTCTCTAGCAGCGATCGCTTCAATTACGGCTTCTGATTGGTTAAGCATCAATTCTCCTGATTAAAATTTGAGATAGTTGGTTAAAATGCCAGCGCAGATTAATATATCTTTTTTTGGGACAGTTTTTACGCAGTAGAGGTGAGGCATACCTTACCTCTACTACAGAGATGACTAGACTATTCGGATTTGCTTGGTTTTTATGCCGAAACCAACATTTCTGATTCTTTCGCAGCCATAGTCAGAATCAGGTCAATTGCACGATTGGAATAACCCCATTCGTTGTCATACCAAGCTACAACTTTAAAGAAATTACTGTTTAACTCCATACCTGCACTGGCATCAAAAATACTGGAGTGAGAATCCCCAGTAAAGTCGCTAGAAACTACGGGATCGCTAGTATAGCCAAGCACTCCCTGCATCTCACCTGAAGCTGCTGTCGCCATTGCCTGACAAATTTCAGCGTAGCTAGTCGCTTTTTCTGTACGGAATGTGAGATCGACAACTGAGACATCAGGAGTTGGTACGCGCATTGCCATACCTGTCAGCTTACCTGCCAACTGCGGTAACACCAAGGCAACTGCTTTAGCTGCCCCTGTAGAGGCGGGAATGATATTTTGACCCGCACCGCGTCCCGAACGCAGATCTTTTTTATTGAAACCATCTACCGTCGGCTGGGTAGCTGTTTTGGCATGAATAGTGGTCATCAGCCCCTCTTTTAGACCAAAGTTATCATCGATTACTTTGGCAATCGGCGCAAGACAGTTAGTAGTACAGCTAGCGTTAGAGACAATTAAGTCTTCGCGGGGTTCGAAGCTGTTGTGGTTAACTCCCATCAAGAGGGTTTTTACTCGGTCAGGATCTTTAGTAGGTGCCGAGATGACTACTCTTTTTGCCCCTGCGGTTAGATGTTTGCTCGCTCCTTCGTGGGTAGTAAACAAACCTGTTGCTTCAACCACATAGTCTACCTGATGCTCTCGCCAAGGAAGTTCTTCTGGGTTTCTCACCGAAACACAGGGAATAAATTTGCCGTTAACAACAATGCCATCTGCTTGAGCTTCGACACTGCCTGGAAAACGACCATGAGTCGAATCATACTTCAGCAGATAGGCGATCGCCTCAACGGTCACTAAATCATTAATGCAAACAAACTCAATCTCAGGGTTCTCTAAACCTGCGCGAAATACCAATCTACCAATACGTCCGAAACCGTTAATTGCGACTCTGACGGCTGCCATGCTTTCTCCTAGGAATTGTGGTGGGCGACGAAAAGAAATGCTGATTTGCCCCGAATGTTGCTCGTTTAGTTTTTTGGGGCTTAATCATTATTAAATCTACAAAACCAATTTTTTTAAACAGTAATTTGCTTAAGAAAAAATAAATTAAAATCAATCGCCCAGATATTAAAAAATATTTTTATGTACTTGTATTGAATATCGACAAAATATCTTTACTTAACTTACCTATTTGTAAGTTTTACGACTCTGTTAGAGGATAATTTTCGTTTAGATGAAGGTAACTTAAACTTAACGCCAGGTGAATCTGTCTCATGAACTCTGAATCAGAACTTAATCCCGATTTGTCCCAGGCAATGGTCAATAAAGTTGCGGAAATGGCGCTCGCCAGCCAGCTAGATTCTGCCCAGAAAATTGATGTAAATCTAGATAGTGATACCTCTCAACTACTACAGGGCAAAACTAATTATTTATCGATCGCGGGCGAGAAGATTGTGACTCTAGATAATATCCGCCTCGAAAAAATAGATATTGTTGGTGAAGATCTGGCGCTTAATTTGACCGAGATTTTATTCGGGAAAGTCGTCTTTGAGCGCCCAGGCAGCTTTAAAGTTAAATTTGTCTTTACCGAGTCAGACTGCGATCGCTTATTGAGTTCGGAATATGTCAGGATTCTCTTACAGAATCTGGATTTAGAAATTGAGCAGCAGCCAGCCCATTTTTATCTACAGCGAAGTAAATGTAGTTTGGGGCAGCAGGATAAATTGTCGATGATCGGAGAAATTGTCTTAGAAAAACCACAGCAGAGCAAAACAGTACCGTTTAAAATTGCTTTCCAATTTGAGCATAGCGGGGGGGAAATTGGGTTTCGAGGTGGAGAATATTTGGAAGATCGAGTTTTAAACCTCAAGGAAACAGTTGCGATTATGAATAAGATTAGTGATTTACTTTATCTGCGCCATTTCCAAAATGAAGATCTGGCTGGGGAGATCGCCAAGATTCAGATTAGGGATCAGCAGCTCATTATTCAAACCAATATAGAAATAAAGCGTTTGCCCAACTCAATTTCTCAGTCCCTCGAATCAGTAAGTTCAGAAATTAATCATTAACACCAGCTTAGAAATCGGCACAACAATAGGAATCAACATCGCTACTAGTCAGATTGCTCATTGCTCATCTAAAATCTTAGAACAATGCGATCGCTAGCAAAAAACTACGTTGAGAGGGTCAGGAATTGACAGATAGAGAAAAGCAAGTTCCTCAGCTACCAAAATTACCTACCTCCGCAATTGAGCCAGAGGCAGGTTTAGAAGCAAAAACTCAAGCCTGGTTTGAATATCCCGTCAAGGCTCAACCTCACCATACAGACTATGCTGGGATCGTTTGGCACGGCACGTATCTTACCTGGATGGAAGAGGCTAGAGTTGAATATCTTCGCTCTATTGGCATTGAGTTTGCGGACTTGGTCGCCATGGGTTGCGATTTGCCCGTGGTCGAACTGTCTCTACGCTATCATCTGCCGATTCGTTTGGGAGTATCTGCCATTGTTAAGGCGAGACTGGTTGAAAGCAGAGGAGTACGGATTAATTGGGACTATGAAATTCAATCCTATGATCGACAGGAAATATTTCTGACAGGCAAAGTTGTTTTGGTGGGGGTTGACCGAGAAAAAGGCAAAATTATGCGTCAACTCCCACCCCAGGTTCAAGATGCTTTAATCAAGCATACTAGCGTTTGACTATAGCCTAATTAGAGTCGCAGCAATATTACCCCCAAAACAAATATCAACGTCTGTACCAGGCGCGCGATCGCGTTTACTATAGTCTCCCTGATAGTAGTAACTCCCATCTTCCTGACGGTAATCAAAGGGTAAAGGATCGATACTCAGCTCGCATAAAATAATTTTAGGTTCTGGCTGATCTGGTTCGAGGTGGGGTAAATTAACGTTCCAAAAACTTCCTGGCGGTGTAGGACGAGATAAAAGATCGTTTAACACCATAGTTGTCCAGCGGGTAGCTACAGACCAGTCAATAATTAGAGGTTTTTTGATCCAGTGGGAAATAGCAATTCCAGGTATACCGTGAATCGCTGCTTCTCTAACTGCTGCCACCGTCCCCGAAATATAAACATCTGTGCCTAAGTTGCCACCAGGATTGATCCCTGATAAAACCAGCTTGGTATTAGTGGCAATCTTATTAATTGCCATGCGAGTGCAGTCGGCAGGCGTTCCTGCTAAAGCATACTCATTCGGCGATCGCTTATCTAACTTCATGCCTCGATGAGTCGTTACCTGATGTCCACAGCCCGAATATTGCCGATCTGGAGCGACAACGATCGCAGCTTCAGAGATTGCCGACTGTAGAGCACGAATCCCAGGTGCATCAATACCATCGTCGTTGGTTAGGATAATTGTCATTGAAATCTAAAAATTTAATTGAATAAGGTACACCGTTTTGCTGAAACGTAAATCCAAACGGTAGCTGTCTGCTTTAGTTTAGCGTCGGTGATCGGGTTGTTATTTATTTTTTTCTAACAGCCAAACATCCTGCTGCTGATAAGTCAGCCTAAATCCTGATTGGCTCAAATCTCTGATTGTCTGAGCTGCTGCTTCGGCAGTAATTCCAAAACCAAGATGCTGCTTGGCAATTAATACAGTATCAATTTGATGTTTGGCAACTCGATCTACATTATTATCATTGCCGAGTAGAGTAATCATCTCTCGCTGGCTTAGATGAGGAGCAACATACCCCGAAGTCAAAACTCGCGCATCTGGAGTGACTAGTTCCACCGCACCCCGAACAGCTTTTATATTGCTATAGAGAGGTGCGTAGCGAGTCCAGTAATAACCATATTTAGCTAAAGCGAACCAGGCCATAATCGACCACAGGATTAGCCACCGAGGAGATAGCCAGGAACGCCAGCGGTGTTTTGTTAGATAAGCGACAGAAGCAATCAGCCAAATAAACAAAAAGGGAATAATTGGCAGAGAATACTGATGTATTAAATCTCTCTGTCGAGGGTAGTCTGCCAAAATATTTAAGCCCAACATGGGCAAAGCGGGAATAACGGTTAAAACTTTTTGCCAGTGTAAACCAAGTAAAATAGGCGAGATTAAGAGCAAATAATAAAAAAGGCGATCACCCATCAAGGCTCGACCAAGAAAAATTTGCGGATTGGTCAAAACTTTAACAGCAATTTCAGTTAGAGACGTTCCCAAAGATTGATAATGCCAGGTTCCCGCCATCTGATGTCCGCCACGAAAAGTTGGAATCAAATAAAGCGCTGCAAAAATAAACCATGCTCCCCCAGCAGTCATTGTGACGATGCCATACCAAAGTCGCTTTTGACACAGGGCGAGCCAAAAGCCTAAACCGATGATAGTGAGTCCTAGAGCTTCCTTACAGCTTAAGACTAAAATTATGGCGATCGCATACTGTCCTATAGACCGCTGCTTTGCTGCCCAAACTGCCCAAATTAAAGCGGGTACAGCAATAGTTTCAGGACGAAATTCTGCGTAAAAATTGATATTAAAAATTCCTGGATAAAGGGCATAACAAATAGCGATCGCTCGCGCATAATTAACGGATAAACCGCTGTCACGACTCAGACCATAGATAGGGACTGTTCCCAAAGCCAAGGCGATCGCCTGAACCACCAGCAGCCAGTGAACGTCTGGATAAATAGCGTAGAGCAAAGAGAGGGGGTAAAGAATAATTGCCCCATGATCCCCAATCAAATGAACTCCTTCAAGAATTGTTGAAACGGGAGTTTTTCCTTGACTGAGCAAATATACTAGCTGATCGAAAAAAGCGAGGTCATTGCCTTCGCGAAATATATAAAGCTGTAAACTGCTAAAGGTAAATAAAACAAAACTTGTAATTAATACTAATCCTGGCAAGAACAATTTTGACTGCTGTTGAGAATGGGATTTAGCTGCTTTAAAAGGTGCAATTTTCACTAACCGCTGATGACTGATAACTGATGACTGATTATTTACGAAGCTATTTGCGAAGCTTATCCTTTAGGACACGCGGGTAAAACCCTTTGTGCTAGGGCATACCGCCAGCAATCCTTTAGGGCTGATTACTGTCCCAGATACGCTTCTAATACCTGTTCATTACTCTGAATTTCTGCTGGGGTACCCGATGCTAGATTTGTTCCTTCGGCTAAAACCCAAACGCGATCGCACAGACTCATAATCACGTCCATATTGTGTTCAATAATCAAAAAAGAAATTCCCTGCTGATTCCAGTTAACGATATGCTCGCAAATCTGATTGATCAGTGTGGGATTAACTCCTGCTGCGGGTTCATCTAACAAGATCAGCTTGGGATCGGTCATTAAGGTACGAGCCATTTCTAACAGCTTTCTCTGTCCTCCAGATAATGCTCCAGCATAATCATGAGCTTTCTCTACCAGTCCTACTGATTCCAAAATATCCATGGCTTTAGCTCGATTGACCCGCTCCTCTGCTCTGAGCTTGCTTTGCTGCAACCAAACCTGAAAAAAGTTTTCTCCCGTTTGATTTGGTGTAGCCAACAGCATATTTTCCAACACCGAGAGACGAGATAAGACCCTCGCTACCTGAAAAGTCCGAATAAAACCTAAATTGGCAATTCTATAAGGTGGCAAATTATGAATCGGCTGATTATCAAACCAAATTTCTCCTGCATCAGCCTCAATGAAATTAGCCAGTAAATTAAACAAAGTTGTTTTTCCCGCTCCATTTGGTCCAATTAATCCAGTAATGCTGCCGGGAGCAACCACCAGATTGGCATCATTGACGGCTTTAATACCTCCAAAACTTTTAGATAATCCTGTTGCCCGAAGCAAAAACTCCTTCGATGAATCTGATTGCACTATTTCCTCAACAATATTTAGTTCGCAACAATTTTGACGATTTTATCTAACTAAGGGTATCAAAGTTTTTCTTACATAGCTTTCTATATCCATCTATATAGAATGACAACCCAGTAAGTGTCCCGTATTCAAAACACATCTGATTAAAGAAAAATTAAGGTGGTAGATAGAGTGGAGCAAACGCTAATTCATCAATGACTCAGTTAAAATCATCGTCAAATTCCCATTTAAGTTCAGAAAAAACTGATGAATTGAATTCCCATGTATCTCCGTGGCTAGCAAAACTGCTATATCCTCTTGGATGCTACCTCGTTATACCTGGTTTTTTTGGCAAAATCGAAATTGTTGGACAAGAAAATATTCCCCGACAAGATCCTGTAATTATTGCTCCAACTCATCGCTCTCGCTGGGATTCCGTAATTGTTCCCTACGCTGTAGGTCGGTTGGTTAGTGGCAGAGATTTACGCTTTATGGTTTCAGAAAATGAGGTTAAAGGTCTTCAAGGCTGGATAATTAGCCGTATGGGAGGTTTTCCTGTCAATACTGATCGACCCCAGTTAACTAGCGTCAGGCACAGTATAGAACTCTTGAAATCTAATCAAGAAATGTTGGTGATTTTTCCTGAAGGGGGTATTTTTAATGATTATCAAATCCATCCTCTAAAAAGAGGCGTAGCTTCAATTGCTCTACAGGCAGAAACAGATAAATCAAACAGAAGAGTTAAAATATTACCTGTTGGAATTCGCTATAGCCAGCCATATCCAACCTGGGGAGCAGACGTAAGAGTGGATATTGGTTCTGCTTTAACCGTGAAAGAATATCAAAGCAAATCATTGCGTCAAAGCTCTCAGAAGCTGACGGCAGCTTTACAAAAGAGTTTGGAAGAGCTTTACGAAAGTTAAATAAGATAATTACTGTACATAATTTTCTCAAACACTAACAGAAATAGAATTTCTAATTTACTATGGAGAAATCTTAAATGCTGTGTAATTTGTCAAAATAAACCGATTGTTGAGTTTATAATGTCAGCTTGAGAGTTGAGGAGCGTTTCATCCAAATTCTATTTTGTTTGAACAAATCAACCCTTTGAAGAGCAAGTACAATAATGCTGCAGATTGCTTATTTCGATCTCAATATGTATCGTGCTTTCAAAAATTAGTATTAATAATTTGATCCTGAAGCAAAAGCTAAGTTTCCGATTAATACTTACTAACTTCAATTGGGTTTTTAAAATTTCATCAAACTCAGTTCTAATTTTCTCTCAGTTAGCCATAAATTGACATCAAACTCATTAAAGCCACTCGTAAAAATCGTTATGGCTTTTGATAGCTAGAGGAATCTAAAACTCCGAGTTAATCGGAGGATGCTCAATAGTTTAAAACATCCATGTCACATTCTGAGCCTCGAATTCAATGCTCTAATCCTCACTGCTTAGCTTCTAACAGCTTAGAAGCTAGTATTTGTGATCGATGTAGTACTCCAATAATCAGGCGCTATTTGTGGAGCAGCGAAAAAGCTGTCACTCCCCAACAGAAAGAAACCTTGGTTAGTGAAAGATATTTTGCTTTAACAGAGCAGATATTTTTGGATACTCAACCCAGCAAACCTCCTTTAACTCCAGAAGAAGTTCCTTCTAAGATAGTAATTTATCTACAGCTTTTTGCTCATTATCCCCACATTCCTCAACCTCATGGTTTGTTAAACGATAAACAAACTTGGTTATTTGAGTATGGAACTATCCCCGCTAGCGAGACAGGAAAGCTAGTCTATCCCCTCAACCTGATCCCGAAAATTGAAGATTTGTGGTCAGCAGCAACAGCTTTAAAACAGCTTAACTGGCTCTGGCAAATTGCTAAATTATGGCACCCATTAGCTTTTAAAGGCGTAGCCTCTACTTTACTAGATCCAAATTTGATTCGCATTAATGGTCAAATTTTACAGCTCATACAGTTAAAATCGGATTCAGAAGAACCTGCTAGTCTTCAGGATCTGGGTAAACTATGGACTCGATGGGCAAGTAATATTCACCCAGATATCAAAGAGGTAGTCACACATCTGGCTTCTAATTTAGAGACTGGCGTTATTTCCCAAGCTAGTCAGTTAGTGGGACTGTTGGATAAAACTATTGCGCTTTATAGTAAATCTCTTGAGTATTCATATCAGATCTGCGCTCTGAGCGATTCTGGACCAAGCCGCAGCAATAATGAAGATGCAGCATATCCCCCTTCGGCTCATACTCAGAATCTTGCAACCGCATCAAGTGGTTTAGCCATTGTGTGTGATGGTGTTGGTGGTCACGATGGAGGAGAAATTGCCTCAACCGAAACAATTAAATATCTTCAAGGCAAAATATCTGCCTTAAAATTAGATGAGCTTAGTTCGGTTCAGATATCTAGGAAACTAGCTCATTATATGAACGGCGCTAATGATATTATTAGCGAGCGTAATGATGTAGAGCAGCGTCAAGAAAGACAGAGAATGGGTACCACCTTAGTCATGGCTCTTGCCAGTGCGGAGGAAGTGTATCTCAGCCATGTTGGTGATTCGCGTATCTATTTCATTACTCCTGATAGCTGTCATCAGATGACTGTTGATGATGATTTAGCATCAAGAGAAGTTCGTTTGGGCTATGCTTTGTATCGAGATTCTCTACAGTATCCTTCCGCAGGAGCTTTAATCCAAGCTCTGGGAATGCGAGACTCGGCTGCACTTCATCCTAATTTACAACGTCTGATTGTTGATGATGAGTGTATTTTCTTGCTTTGCACTGATGGTTTGAGCGATTTTGATCGTGTAGAGCAACAGTGGCGAAAAAAAATCTTACCCGTGTTAGAAGGAGAGCAAAATCTAGTCAGCGCTGTTAAAGAGCTAATTGCCCTAGCTAATGTCCAAAACGGTCACGACAACGTTACGGTGGCTTTAGTTCATTGTAAAGTTAAAGCGTCGGGCGATCGCTCTCAATTGCCTGTTTCTTGGTCTGTGATGGAACCCATTCTGGCAGAATCTACTCTGTGGACAGAAGCCGCGCCGTCCGACTCTTTTTGGTCTGATTCGGCTCTAGAGCCAACATCTCAAGCACCAACTGCAATTTCCGATACTCCAACTATTGGTGAGTCATCAACAGAGAAGAAACAGCCAGGCTGGATCAAAACACTAATTTTTGTGTTGCTTCTGTTTACAATTATTGGATTATTTGTCAACAAAGCTTTGCAAAACCGTTTAGAAGATCCCGACAATGATTTACAGTCTCCTACTTCAGATACAACTGAGATTGAGCCTGGATTGGATTCTGAATTATTAGATTCTGATGCGTAAAATTTAGCTTGAGACGTTTAGAGCTACAGAATAAAAACTATTGAGCTATTCTTCTTTAAAAGACATAATTAATGTTTTGGTACGATGGCAAACTAATTCAAGGTTCACAGCTACTTCTGGATGTTAGCGATCCAGGTCTTTGCTATGGAGCGAGCAGCTTTAGCACGATGCGTGTGTACGATCGCTCTCTGACTCATCCTTTGACTAAGTGGCAAGCTCATTGCGATCGCCTTGAAATTTCCCTTAAGGCATTTGATTGGCAACAGCCTGATTGGCAAAGATTAAAACAAGGTGCGTTGATTCTACTAGAGCATTTTCCTATCTTGCGGCTCGCTATTTTTCCTAACGGCAAAGAATGGATTACTGGGCGTAGCCTGCCATCTGACCTCAAACAGCGTCAGGCGGATGGTATTGTTGCGTGGGTAGCACAAGGTGCTCTTTACCGTCGAAATTCACCTCACTATAAAACAGGCAATTATTTACCCGCCTATCTGGCTCGCTCGCGAGCATTGCAGCTTAAATCTCAGGAAGCAATTCTAATAGATAGGGATGGTAACTGGCTAGAAACTAGTACTGGCAATTTATGGGGATGGGATGGCGATCACTGGTATACTCCTCATCTAGACTCAGGCATTTTGCCTGGTATTGCGCGGTCGCACTGGATAGAATATTTTCAAGCTAGAAAAATTGAGGTGACTGAAAATATCTGGACTCCCAAATTTATTGCCACTATCCAAGCTATTGCCTACAGCAATTGCGTTGTAGATTTTGTTCCCATCAAAATGATTATGACTCAGAATAGTCAAACCAACTATTTGATTAAGCGCCCTTGAAAATTTCAGGATCTGCCGGCTCTGCCAGAATGATATGAATCAGAAAAAGGTAGCATTGGACAAAATAAAAAAGATTGTAGATGTACAGAAAATTGTTACCTGATGACAAAGCTTTGTGCTTTTAATACTTCCTAACCAATTTAGTAAGGTACTAATTCCCAGAGTACCCTACTAAAATAAACGACACACATAGCTTTAGATAACTAGCTTATTATTTAATCTTTAACTTACTATTATTTCTTAAAAGAAGAGTCAACCCTACGCCTATTTTGCGATCAGCATTAGCTGACAGTTAACTCATTAACAATACTTTCTAGTTTTGCTATAGCCTGATGGGGATTATTGTCTTCAGAATTACTAAAGCATTCTTTCATTTCCATCATCTGCTGATTAATCAGATCCAAAGCATCTTGAAGAGGCTGTAGCTGATGTTGGCAAAAATCTATTTGCGACTGCATAGTAGCTATCTGCAGATTTAGTTCATGCCATTTATCCTGCAGTTGACCTATTTCCCACTCATGCTGACTTTTCTGGGTTTTTTGCTGCTCCAGTTGAGTTGTCAACTCTTGAAGGTTTAGCTCAATTCGAGCCACATCTGAAGCCAACTCAGATTGCTGCTGCTCTAACTGCTGCTGTTGTGACTCAAGTGTTTGCTTGATTGGTGTCAGATCGATATCTTGAATTGCGGACTCAAAGTCAAAGTCGATAATTCCTTGGCGACGCTTCAGAATCCTGGAATGCTGCAGCAATACCTGATGTCTTTCCTTTAATGAACGTCTTTGACCAACTAATGTCTGATCCAACATTTTCTTTGCTTCTTTTTCATCCGCCAACTCTTGCTCTAAAGTTAAGCGTTCAAAATCATTAGCGTTAGTCATTTTGACTTCTAATTCTTCAACCGCTTTACATTGCCAGCCCAACTCTTCTTCTTGGTCGTTAACAAATCGGGCTACTTTTTCTAGATCCTGCTTCAGACTTTCAACTACAGACTCCAGATTTGGCAGGGGCATATTTTCCAGCTTTTCTAGATTGATTCTTGCTTCGCCTTCGGCTTCGGTTTCAGAACCGCCCAAAATCTGCAGCATATGACTTTGAGATTCAGACTGAAGATTAAGAAATTGAGTAAGTTCTTGCTTTACTTCTAAAGACTTATGCTCAATTCCCAAATCCTGTTCGGCTTTAGCGATCGCTGACTGTAAAGATTGAACCTGCGATTTTTTCTCTGCTAGTTCAGCAGTTAAATGTTCTAATTCTTGGCGCTTGGCTCCAATCTCATCCTGATTTTGAGTCAAACTATTCCAATGAGACTGCATTGTCTGCTGTTGAACGGCGATCGCTGATTCAGCATGCTGAAGCTTATTTTTTAGGGTTTCAACAACTTGATTAGCACCATTAATAACTTCTAACTGTTGCTTAAACTCATCCGCCTGTTCGGGATTTAATACGCCAGCCTGTTTTAACTGCTCATCTAAATTATTTTGTTTACCCTTCAGCTGAGACCAAGCACTTTCTAATTCGGCGCTTTTTGTCTCAAATTCAATCCTAATTTTTTCTGTTTCAGCTTGAGCTTGAGCAATATCAGATTTCTGTTGTTCAAACTGTTTGAACTCTTCCTCCATCTGCTCGACCTGTTCCAGACGAGTCTCCATTTCAATTTGTCGTCGACTCAGCTCTTCGCTTTGAATCGCCAGGGACTCTTTCCACTGATTAATTTCTTGTTCTTGCTCCTGATTTTTTTCTAGGAGACGAGAAAAGTTTTTTAAAATAGCAATAATTTTTGGCGAAGCCAACTCCATTTTGCCTTGCACCTGACGATTGCTGCCCAGGTTGACGACGATTAAAGCACTATCACCAAAATCACTTGCTTCCTCAATTGTAATTGACTCATTGGCAACTACACCCCAACTCTGGTCATTGCGTTGACAGGCTAAAAGTTTTAACCTCGTTTCGACGCCACTCATGAACCCTTTACTTTGTTTTTGTATTTCTGCCAGATATAGCACTGTGCCCCTTCCTTTTGATTTCTTCTGTGCAGGATCTCAGAAAAATTAAGCTTTTCCAGTTTACTGCCGATTTATAAAAACAACCAGATTAAATTGAACTCAAATTTTCAATTTAACTCTTCAAATAAGTGAATTAAACTTTTCTTAGATAACTAAGTATCTATTTTCAATTACCAAATTTATTTTGCCAACTATTTTGAGCTAAATTATCAGAAAGTCGATTGGTGAATCACATTTATCTATGGAGCTTGCCAACAAGATATTCATCCGCAAATATTATTCAAGGCAACACATCCTGACTAAAACCAAAACCTAATTCAAATTATCTTGTTAGCGACGTGGCGATTGATAAAAAAGTAGAGTATATTCTGAAGCGGAGAGGTTACTAATCAAGTAGTTTTATTAATAATAAGTGAATTTAAGCATTAAGTTTAACTTCTATTAATTTAATGATTTGCCGAGTAGACTTAAGAAAGAGTGTGACTTTTCGTAGATAGCGTGTTATGAGCAAAGTTCTAATCGTAGAAGATAGTCTAGCGCAGAGACAAATGATTTCCGATCTCCTAAAGGGCAGCGGTCTCAAAGTAACTGTTGCTTGTGATGGAGTTGAGGCTTTAGAGCATCTAGAAACATTGAGTCCTGACATCGTAGTAATGGATATAGTTATGCCCAGAATGAATGGCTACGAACTGTGTCGCCGTTTGAAATCAGACCCTAAAACGCAAAATGTTCCAGTCGTCATGTGTTCTTCCAAAGGAGAAGAATTTGATCGTTACTGGGGAATGAAGCAGGGTGCTGATGCCTATATTGCAAAACCGTTTCAACCAGTTGAGCTGATTGGGACAG